>JBJTTE010000158.1:0-6047 GCA_046080005.1 Erythrobacter sp. | reverse complement strand
GGCGTCGGCCTTGGCGCCGATCATCTCGACCCCGTATTCGGCCAGCACGCCCATCTCGTCGAGCTTCAATGCGCAATTCAATGCGGTCTGCCCGCCCATGGTGGGGAGCAGCGCATCGGGCCGCTCCTTGGCGATGATCTTGGCGACGATATCGGGCGTGATCGGTTCGATATAGGTGGCGTCGGCGAACTCCGGATCGGTCATGATCGTCGCGGGGTTCGAGTTGACGAGGATGACGCGGTAGCCCTCCTCCTTCAGCGCCTTGATCGCCTGCGTGCCGGAATAGTCGAACTCACACGCCTGGCCGATGATGATCGGGCCAGCACCGATGACGAGGATCGAGGCAATATCGGTTCTTTTGGGCATCAGGAGTCCTGCTCGGCGGAGGGGGGCGCGAAGGCGAAGGTGAACTTGGTGTAGCGATTGACGTAGGGCAGCACGTCGGGCTTGGAGGCGGCCGCACCGAAGACGAAGGTGCAGTTGCGGCGGATGTCGATCAGACGCTCGCCATCGCGGGCCATAATGTAGCTCAGGACATAGAACGAGCGCGGGGCGTTGCGGCGACCGATGACATCGAGTTGCTTGATCGTCTCGGTGCCCGAGGCGAGGGTTTCGCCATCGATATAGCCCTCGGCGCGGCGCTCCTTGGCAACTGCGGCGTGGCGCGCGGCGGGATCGAAGTCGGTATCGACAAAGGGGCCTTGGCTGGCGGCGATGCGGCAATCCATGCGGCCCGCGACCGGGTAGCGGGTGCCTTCGTCATGCAGCACGGGCCGCCAGAAGCTGATGACCGGCAGGCCCGTCTGCGCCGAGCTATCGAGCGTGACCGAGCCATCCCCCTGAAACGCGACACCCTCGGCGATTTCCGCACCGGGCCATTGGGCGATTGGCGCGGGGGTTTGGGACCAAGCATCGACCGAACAAGAGCCGACAGAAACCAACAGAGCGAGAGTTGCAATCCAATCGCTGCGTCGAACTTCAGCCAGTCGGCGGCCCAGCGGCTTAGGCTTGCCAGCCTCAAACAGCTCGCTTGCGCGCGACTTTCCTTGTGCGGTCAATGCTAACAACATTGCACCGGGTTTTGAGGTGTCGGGAACAGTTTTCGCCAGCGGGGGGCCGTTCCTAACGAGTAACCATCCGGCACTTCGGGCGAGCTCCCTGTTCTCAACCCAATCGATGTCCGGCTCCAAATCTTGGCAAACCAAAACAACGTTTTGAGGACTACCGTTCGTCGCTCGGCGCATTGCTAGAGCGACCAATAACTTGTCCCTGAGAGAGTTAATGTCGGGGACTGTCACCCCAGCCCCCCCACAAACTTCTCGAACAGGTAAAAACTATCCTGCGGCCCCGGGCTCGCCTCGGGGTGATATTGCACCGCAAACGCGCGCTTCCCCCGGATCGCGATGCCGCAATTCGTCCCGTCGAACAGCGAGACATGCGTCTGCTCGACATTCTCGGGCAGGCTCGCCGCATCGACCGCGAAGCCGTGGTTCATGCTCGTGATCTCGACCAGCCCGGTGGTCTCGCCCCAGCCCTCACCCACGCGCTGAACCGGGTGGTTGGCGCCCCGATGCCCCTGGTGCATCTTGATCGTCTTCGCGCCTGCAGCCAACGCCAGCATCTGGTGGCCCAGACAAATGCCGAACAGCGGCACAGCGGCATCGAGCAGCGCCTTGATCACCGGCACGGCATAGTCTCCGGTCGCCGCCGGATCGCCGGGGCCGTTGGAGAGGAACACCCCGTCGGGGGCGAGCGCCATCACCTCGTCGAACGAAGTCTTGGCCGGCACCACCGTCACCCGCGCCCCGGCGCGCACGAGATTGCGGAAGATATTGTCCTTCGAGCCGTAATCGATCGCGACCACGTGCGGCTTGGCATCGCGTGCTGCGCGCCCGTAGCCATGGCCAAGCCGCCAATAGCCACCTTCCCAGCTCTCCTGTGCCTCGCGCGTTACCCGCACGGCGAGGTCCATGCCCTCGAGCCCCGGCCAGCCTCGCGCACGCTCAAGCAAGGCAGGCATATCGAACTTCCCGTCCGGCGCATGGGCGATCACTGCGTTGGGCGCGCCAGACTGACGGATGCGGCGGGTGAGCGCGCGGGTATCCACGCCCGACAGCCCGATCTTACCGTTGCGCACCATCCAGTCAGCGAACCGCTCGACCGCGCGGAAGTTTGACGGCTCGGTCACATCCTCGCGCACCACGCAGCCGACGGCGCCCTCCACCCGGCTCTCCACATCCTCGCCATTCGCGCCGACATTGCCGATATGCGGGAAGGTGAAGGTCACGATCTGCGCTGCATAGGAGGGATCGGTCATCACTTCCTGATAGCCGGTCATCGCGGTGTTGAAGCACACCTCGCCGACGCTCGCCCCCGCCGCGCCAAAGCCCCTGCCCCACACCGCCGTACCATCGGCCAGAACAAGCACGCCCGTCGCCCCTGAAGGTTGCGCGCGAGTGGATGCGGGGTCGGCCATTGGGCGCTCCGTGAATTGGGTTTCCAGCGATGTCGCTAAGTTTTGTCCGCTAGGCCGGACAGCCCCATGCGTCAACCTAGGCTTGGGCCGGTAATTGCGATAGAGGCGCGCCCCAAGACACCCATCCACAGGAAAAGACGTCATGATCCGAGACGATATCAAGGCCGCCACGATCACCGCGATGAAGGCAGGCGAGAAAGATCGCACCGCCGCGCTCCGCCAGATCAGCGCCAAGATCAAGGACCGCGATATCGAGGAGCGCACCGCCACGCAGCCGGTGAGCGATGATGACGTGCTGGTCACCTCGGTGCTCCAGAAGATGGCGAAGCAGCGCCGCGAATCGATCGAAATGTATGATGCAGGCGGCCGCGCGGAACTCGCCGCTGTCGAGCGTGCGGAACTGGCAGTGATCGAGGAATTCCTCCCCCAGATGATGGATGAGGCCGCGACCAAGGCGGCAATTGAAGCGATCAAGGCAGCAACCGGCGCGTCGAGCATGAAGGATATGGGGACGGTGATGGCGGAACTCAGGGCCCGTCATGGCGCGGTGCTCGACGGGAAGCTCGCCAGCGGTATGGTCAAGGCGGCGCTTTCCTGACTTTCCAACCCCGTTCGCCTTGAGCCAGTCGAAGGGCCGCTCTTTCTCTGGTCTAAACCCGAAAAAACGACGGCGCTTCGACAAGCTCAGCACGAACGGGTCTTGTTTCCACATCGGGTGCACAGCGCGGCGGATAGCATCCCTCGACACCAACCGCGATGCGCGCCAGTAAAGGGCCATGGCGATCACCCCGCAATGGAAGGACGAGCTGCGTGCGCGGGTCACGCTGTCTTCGCTCGTCCAGCGCAGCATCAAGCTGACGCGCGCGGGGCGTGAATGGAAAGGATGCTGTCCCTTCCACAACGAGACAACGCCGAGCTTTTACGTCAATGATCAGAAGCAGTTTTATCATTGCTTTGGCTGCGGCGCGCATGGCGATGTGATCAGCTGGATGGTCGATCACGAGGGCCTCCAGTTCATGGATGCGGTCAAGGAGCTCGCGGGCATGGCGGGGATGGAGGTCCCTGCCCCCGATCCGGCCCAAGCCAAGCGCGCCGAGCAACGCGCCGGTCTGATCGACGTGACCGAAGCAGCGCAGCGCTTCTTTGTCGACAGCCTCGGCGGACCAAGCGGTAGCGCTGCGCGCGAATATCTTCAGCGGCGCGGGTTCTCGCCGGCGGTGATGCGCGAATTCGGCTTCGGTTGGGCGCCCGACGAGCGGCAGGCGCTGCCCAAGGCCCTCACACAATTCAGCGAGGATCTGCTCGAAGGCGCTGGGATGCGCGCGAGTAACGACCAGAGCGAGCGATACGACCGCTTCCGGGGCCGGGTGATGCTGCCGATCCAGGACGCGCGCGGGCGGGTGATCGCCTTTGGTGGGCGCATTCTTGAGAAGCGCGATGGCGTCGCAAAATATCTCAACTCGCCCGATACCGAACTCTTCGACAAGGGCCGCACACTCTACAATCTGCACCGGGCTGCCCCTGCCGCGCGCCAGAGCGGGAGGGTGGTGGTGGTCGAAGGCTATTTGGATGTGATCGCGCTCGCCAATGCGGGGATCGCCGATGCGGTGGCGCCGCTTGGCACTGCGCTCACCGAGACTCAGCTTGAGATGCTGTGGCGCATGGTCGAGGTGCCGGTGCTGTGTTTCGATGGCGACGCAGCGGGCCAGAGGGCGGCGATGCGGGCGATTACGCGGGCGCTGCCCCTGCTTGCGCCGATGCGCTCGCTGGCGATCGTGCGCCTGCCCGCCGGGCTTGACCCCGATGACCTGATCAAGGCGCAAGGGCCGCAAGCGATGGAGCGGCTGCTGGCGGAACCGGCGAGCCTGATCGAGACGCTCTGGGCCTTTGAGCGCGATGCGCAGCCGCTCACCACGCCAGAAGCCAAGGCGGGATTGAAAGCGCGGCTGATGGCGCATGTCGAGACTATCGCCGATCCCGAGATCAAGAGCCTTTACCGCCGCGAACTCGGCGAGCGTTTCTCCGCCTTTGCCTATCCGCCGCGCGCACCCCGCACCGCGCCCCAGGGGAGCCAGCGCGGCAAATGGCGCGGAGCTGCGATGCCGCAGATGGGGCTGTCCGATGAAGCGCGCGCCCGGCTTTCGGGCATCATGGCGGGCGGTCAGCGACAGGGTCTGCTCAGCGCGGTGCTCGCCGGGTTGGCGCGCTATCCCGACCAGATCGTGCGGCACACCGAGGCGCTCTCTACCCTCGCCCGGCTTGACCGCACGGCAGCCCCGCTGATCGAATCGCTGTTTGAGCTTGCAGAAACGCTTGATTCGCGCGGGCCAACCGCCATATGCGACTCGCAAGGCCAATCCGCCCCGTCGACAGATATCCGCTACGCCTTTCTTGATGAAGGCAATGATCCCGGCGCTGCGTGCGAGGAACTGGCTGAAGCTGTGTCGCTGCTGGTCGAACGACCGGCGCTGGAGGCTGCGCTTGCAGCCACCATTGTCCGTTTCGACGAAGACCCGGAAGGGTCCTTCGCCGAGCAAACGCGTCTGCGGGCACAGCTTTTGGCAGTCGAAGCACGCCTCAAGGCCTTCGGACGCCGCAAGGCGGCGGCGACGGCAACGGGTGGCGACGCCGTTTAGGCGGCGGTTTTGGGATTAACAGGCGGCCCCCGTTCTGGCGGGACGACCGGCAACGGATAGACACGAGAAACATGGCCGAGAAGGAAGATGCCCCGCTGATCGATCTCAACGAGGCTTCGATCAAGAAGCTGATCAGCAAGGCGAAGAAGCGCGGCTATGTCACCTATGACGAGCTTAACGAAGCCCTGCCCTCGGGTGAGATGAGCCCCGACCAGATCGAGGACATCCAGACCGCTCTGTCCGAAATGGGCGTGCAGATCGTCGAAACCGATGAAGACGCGGAAGCCGAAGCCGAAGGCGAGGACGGCGAGCGCGATGATGTTATTGTCGATGATGACACCGACGACGATGACGACGGCGAGAAGAAGGGCCCGGCCAAGGACGCCCGCGCCGCCAACCGCAAGCTCGCCACGGGCGAGCGCACCGACGATCCGGTCCGCATGTATCTGCGCGAGATGGGCGCGGTCGAACTGCTGAGCCGCGAAGGCGAAATTGCCATCGCCAAGCGGATCGAAGCTGGCCGCGACATGATGATCATGGGGCTGTGCGAAAGCCCGATCACCTTCCACGCGATCATCCAGTGGTCCGAAGCACTCAACAATGGCGACATGCAGCTGCGCGAGATCCTCGATCTAGACGCGATGCTCTCCAAGGAGCCTCCGGCCGAAAAGATGGCCGAAGGCGCCGAGGATGATGACGACGACGAAATCTCCGAAGCCACCGCTGGCCCCACGATCCGCGAGGACGACGAGGTCGAGGACGAGCCCGAAGCGGATGCTGACGAGGACGAGGACGGTGAGCCCCGCCCCAAGCGCGAAGAGGAAGAGGAGGAGGACAACACCCTCTCGCTCGCGCAGCTGCATGTCGCCATTGTTGAGTGCTTCGGACCACTGGATGATCGCGTGGAAGGTGATCGGGCTTTCGCACAGCCCCAT
>JBJTTE010000157.1:0-3486 GCA_046080005.1 Erythrobacter sp. | reverse complement strand
CGCCGCCGCGCGCAGCGCCTACGAAGCGGGCCTCGCCATCGCTGAGCGCCTTGCCGCAAGCGATCCGGGCAATGCCGGGTGGCAGCGCGATCTTTCGATCAGCCACAACAAGATCGGCGATGTCGCGCGGGCCGCAGGCGATCTCGCCGCCGCGCGCAGCGCCTATGAAGCGGGCCTCGCCATCCGCCAGCGCCTTGCCGTAAGCGATCCGGGCAATGCCGGGTGGCAGCGCGATCTTTGGGTGAGTTACTGGAAGATGGCCGATCTGGACGACCCGGCCTATCCATGGTCGCGGGTGCTGGCGAAGCTGGAGGAGATGCACGCCGCTGGCACCCTTGCGCCGGTGGACGTGGAGTTCCTCGAAGAAGCGCGGCGGCTGGCGGCGGGGTAGAACCGCCGTCCCCCCGCTTCCCAACCCCGCGCGCAGCCGTTACCCCCGCCCGCATGAACACCTACACCCTCGCCGCGCTGGCGGCCTACTTCCTCCTCATGATCGCCATCGGGATCTATGCCTGGGCCAAGACCCGGGCGGATAGTGCGGGGTACTTGCTCGCCGGGCGCGGGCTCGGGCCGGCGGTGACGGCGCTCAGCGCAGGGGCTTCGGACATGTCGGGCTGGCTGCTGCTGGGCCTGCCCGGCGCGCTCTATGCCTCGGGGCTGGTCGAAGCGTGGATCGCCATCGGGCTGACGGCGGGCGCGCTCGCCAACTGGATCATCGTCGCCCCGCGGCTGCGGGAACAGACCGAGCGGCTGGGCGATGCGCTCACCATCCCGCAATTCCTCGCCAACCGCTTTCCCGAAGCAGGCACGCTGCTGCGCGTCTCATCAGCCGTGGTGATTGTCGGCTTCTTCACGGTCTATACCGCGAGCGGCATGGTCGGCGGGGGCAAGCTGTTCGCGACCGCCTTTGCCGGAAGCCTGCCGGTGACCGGGCTGAGCGACTACATGCTCGGCATCCTCATCACCGCCGGGATCGTGCTGGTCTATACCACGATCGGCGGGTTCCTCGCGGTCAGCCTCACCGACTTTGTGCAGGGCATGATCATGATGGTGGCGCTGGTGGTGATGCCGCTGGTCATCCTGCTCGGCACGGATAGCAGCGCGGCGCTCTCGGCCGTGCCGCAAGCGGGGTTCCTGAGCCTGACCCAGGGGGCGAGCCTGATCGGCATTATCAGCGCGGTGACCTGGGGCCTCGGCTATTTCGGCCAGCCGCATATCATCGTGCGCTTCATGGCGATTGACCGGGTGGAGAACGTGCCGCGCGCGCGCCTGATCGGGATGAGCTGGATGGTGATCTCGCTGCTCGGCGCGGTGGCGGTGGGCCTCGCCGGGCGCGCCTATACCGAAGCCAACGGGATCGTGGTCGAGGATCCCGAGACGATCTTCATCCTGCTCTCGCAGTTGCTGTTCCACCCAGCGGTGACCGGCTTCCTCTATGCCGCGCTGCTGGCGGCGATCATGAGCACGATCTCCGCGCAGTTGCTGGTGTCCTCGTCGTCGCTGACCGAGGACTTCTACCGCCTGTTCTTGCTCCGCAATGCGACCGAGCGCGAGGCGGTCAATATCGGGCGGCTCTCGGTCGCGCTGGTCGCGGCGGCTGCGCTGATGATCGCCCGCGATCCGGAGAGCGAGGTGCTGGGCCTGGTCGCCAATGCCTGGGCGGGCTTTGGCGCGGCGTTCGGCCCGTTGATCCTCCTCGCGCTGACCTGGGACCGCATGACCGGCGCGGGCGCGGCTGCCGGGCTGGTAACGGGGGCGGGCGTCGTGGCTGGATGGATCCTGCTCGGCTGGAACAAGGCCTTGCTCGGCGGGCCCGGCCTCTACGAGATAGTGCCCGGCTTTTTCGCCGCGCTGCTGGCAATTGTGGTGGTGAGCCTCGCCACAGGAAAATCGCGCGCGGCGCTGTAACCGGCTGGCGCGCTTCGGCGAACAGGGCTTAGCAGGGCCTGCCGCTGCGTCTCCCCCCTGTACCCCGGCGGGCAGCAGGCCTTGCGCCCTTTCCTCCGGTTGCACCTTGGGGCATCGGCCCCGAGGAGGGGGAAGGGGAATGACAGAACAAGCACAGCACGGGCCGCGCGTCACAGGTCTTGGCGGGATATTCTACGTGGTGCGCGATCCAGAGGCGAGCCGTGCATGGTATCGCGATACGCTTGGAATCGACGGGCCTTGTGGGCCCCAGTTCGCTTGGGCGGAGGAACCCCGCTCGCACCCTTATTCGTTGATCAGCCACTTCGCCGATGACAATTATATTCGCCCTGGCAGCGGCGGGTTCATGATCAATCTCCGGGTCGACAATCTGGACAGTTTTGTGGCCGGCTTGCGCACCAGGGGCGCGGACATTCTTGGCGAGGCGGACGAGGGCTATGGCAAGTTTGCCTGGCTGCTTGATCCAGACGGAGTGAAGATCGAACTATGGGAGCAGGTGGAAGACCAACTGCCTTGAGGTCTCGGGTCGACTCTGCGGTAACCCACGATTAACCCTGTCCATTGCCGCCGGATAAACCAAACCTGCGCAATAATGCCTAGCGATGAAAAGTTTGGCGAATCTCGGCAGGGTCACCCTTTTTGCGAGCGCAATGGCACTGGCGGGGTGTGGTTCATTGATCCCCGGCGGCAGCACTGGGACGGCTCCGGCATCGCAGAGCCAGAGCATGCGAGCGCCGGCCCGACCAGCGACTGTCATCGCTTCCGCGCCGCAGAGCTATGCTGCCCGGCCCGATCAAGCCCGGTGCCTTGCGGATCTCGGCGCGAGCGGTGCGAAGTTCGCTCCCTTGCCCGATACCTATGCCGCGCCGGGGTGCAACAAACTCGACACGGTGCAGCTGATGTCGCTCGCGGGCGAGAGCGCACCGCTCAGCATGAGCAATCTGGGTCCGGTGCGCTGCAATGTCGCCAAGGCCTTTGGCGATTGGGCGCGGTTCGGCGTTGATCGCGCAGCGCGCCAGATCCTTGGCAGCAGACTGGCCAAGATCGAGACGATGGGCAGCTATGTCTGCCGCAACGTTGCCGGAACCGAACAGCGTTCGGCCCATGCCCGTGCCGAGGCGATTGACGTGTCGGGCTTCGTGCTTGCCGATGGACGCCGGATCGTGCTGAAGCGCGATTGGCAGGGCGGCGATGCTGCAACACGCGAGTTCCTGCGGGTGGTGCACAAGAGTGCCTGCAAGCGGTTCGGCACAGTGCTCGGCCCTGAGCATGATCCCGCGCACGAGGACCATTTCCACCTCGAAGGGGTCGGCGCGAAGTACTGCCGCTAGAGCGGTTTGCGATCTGGCTGCGCCAGATCAACCGCTCTAGGTCTTTGTTTTGCCGCATTTTCCGAACCGTCAGGTGGTTCCACCTGACTGGAAAACGCTATAGTCCCGTGCCAGCCGCGCGAAGGCTGCGGCGCGCAGGAAATCCGCCTCGCGCCGCTCGCGCCGTTCCTCGGCCTCGGCGTCGCGGCCCCATAGGTCCGCCTGCCATTGCTCTTCGAGACACACCGCC
>JBJTTE010000156.1:0-9741 GCA_046080005.1 Erythrobacter sp. | reverse complement strand
GATTGCCTTCGAAAGCGTCTATTCGATGGATGGCGACATCGCACCGATCCACGCGATCTGTGACCTTGCCGAGAAGTACAATGCGCTGACCTATATCGACGAGGTCCACGCGGTCGGGATGTACGGCGCGCATGGCGGCGGGATTTCGGAGCGCGACGGCGCGGCGCACCGGATCGACATTATTGAAGGCACGCTCGGCAAGGCATTTGGCGTGATGGGCGGCTATATCGCCGCGAGCGCCAAGGTGGTCGACTGCATCCGCTCCTATGCGCCCGGCTTTATCTTTACGACCTCGCTTTCGCCGGTGCTGGTCGCGGGCGTGCTCGCCTCGGTGCGGCACCTCAAGGAAAGCTCCGAAGAGCGCAACGCGCAGCAACGTGCCGCTGCCCTGCTCAAGCTGAAATTTGCCGAAGCGGGCCTGCCGGTGATGGACAGCGTCACCCATATCGTGCCGCTGATGGTCGGCGATCCGGTGCGCGCCAAAAAGATCAGCGATATCCTGCTCGCCGAATATGGCGTCTATGTGCAGCCGATCAACTTCCCGACCGTCCCGCGCGGCACCGAGCGCCTGCGCTTCACTCCGGGTCCGCACCATACCGAGCCGATGATGGACGAGCTGACAGAGGCGCTAGTCGAGATCTGGGGACCGGCTGGAGCTGGGTCTGGCCGAGGCTGCGTAAAGCGCGCCGCTTAACCGCAGTCGTCCTCAGTGACCGACCGAGGCTGCGCTACCCCTTCGTCAAGACAGATACGGGAGAGAACAATGGGCGGCACGCCTGATCAGACTTATGCCGAGGTGGTGCTCGGGCGGCGCAGCACGCGCGGCTATCTCGACAAGCCGGTGCCTCGCGCGCTGCTTGAGGAGATCCTGACGATGGCGATGCGCTCGCCCTCGTCGATGAACACCCAGCCCTACCACTTCCATGTGATCACCGGCGCGCCGCTCGACCGCACTCGCAAGGGCAACACGGACAACATCCTTGCTGGCGTACCCGACAGCCGCGAGTTCCGGCGGGGCGACGCCTTTGCAGGTGTTCACCGCGATCGCCAGGTCGGCTGCGCGATCCAGCTGTTCGAGGCGATGGGCATTGCGCGCGATGATAAGGACGCCCGGCAGGACTGGGTGCTTCGCGGCTTTCGCCAGTTTGATGCGCCGGTGTGCGTCATCATTACCTACGACCGCGAGCTGGATGGCAGCGACGACACCCCGTTCGATTGCGGTGCGGTGACAACCGCGCTGGTCAACGCGGCGTGGAGCAAGGGGCTTGGCTGCGTGATCAACTCGCAAGGCATCATGCAATCGCCAGTGGTGCGCGAACACGCCGGGATCCCTGACGATCAGGTGATCATGAAGGCGGTCGCGCTCGGGTGGCCCGATCCGGACTTCCCTGCGAACCCGGTCAAGATCACCCGCCGTGACGTGAGCGAAGCGGCCCGCTTTGTGGGCTTTGATTGAACGCTGATAGGGGTTGCGAATACTGGCGCGCCCGCGCCCGGGTCAGTGCCGTCCGAACAGCTTCTCGACATCCGCCATGCTGAGCTTGACCCAGGTCGGGCGACCGTGATTGCACTGGCCTGAGCGCGGGGTTGCCTCCATCTCGCGCAGCAGCGCGTTCATCTCGGCGACGCTGAGCACGCGCCCTGCTCGCACCGATCCGTGGCAGGCCATCGTCGCCAGCACCAGTTCGAGCCGTTCGGCAAGGAGCAGCGCGCCGCTCTCGGCCTGCTTGCCATGCTTGGCGATATCGTCGGCAAGATCGCGCAACAATTTGCTGGTATCGGCCTGAGCGATGGCCGCGGGAACCGCGCGGACCAGCACGGCGCCGGGTCCGAAGCGTTCGATCGCGAGGCCATATCGCGCGAGGCCCTCTGCCGCATCCTCCAGGCGGTCACAATCGACTTCATCCAGCTCGACAACATCAGGCACGAGCAGCGCCTGCGAGCGGCGGACACCATCTGCTGCCCCGCCCGCACGCAGGCGCTCAAGCACGAGCCGTTCGTGCGCAGCGTGCTGATCGACCAGAACCAAGCCGTCGGTCGCCTCGGCAACGATATAGGTATTGGCAACCTGCCCGCGGGCAATGCCGAGAGGATATTGCGCGGCCTGCTCGGGGAGCGGTGCGGCGACTTCGGCCCGGCCCCGCGGTTCTGCGAGCGGCGCGTTCCATTGAGGGCGCCGCTCGCTGAGGCGGGTTTGCGGCGCGCTCCAGTCACGCCCGTTGAAGATGCTCTCAAGCAGCGGTGCCACGGGCGCACCCGAAGGCGCGACGGGTTCGGCCTGCCACTTGGCCATCGCCGCCCGGTCCGGCCCTTGCGCGCTGCGGCGATCTCCGGTTGCCAGCGCCTGCCGGAGACCACTGACGATGAACCCGCGCACCCCGGTGCTGTCGCGAAAGCGCACTTCGGTCTTGGCCGGGTGCACGTTGACGTCGACATCCTGCGGCGGCAAGTCGAGGAACAGCGCCAGCACCGCATGGCGATCGCGCGCAAGCATGTCGGCATAGGCCCCGCGCACCGCGCCCACCAGCAGCCGGTCTTTCACCGGGCGGCCATTGACGAAAAGATATTGATGATCGGCGACGCCCCGGTTCCAGGTCGGCAGGCCCGCGACGCCCGTAAGCCGCATGACGCCGTGCGGGGTGTCACGCTCGAGTTCGATCGGAACCGAGTTGTCCTTCAGCTCATGCGCAATGATCCGCGCGACGCGGGTGGTCAGTTCCTCGCCCGCTTGCAGCGACAGCACGGTGCGCTTGCCGCCATCCCCGATAGTCTCGAGCGTAAAGGCAATGTCCGGCCGCGCCATCGCCAAACGGCGCACGACATCGAGACAGGCGGCGTATTCGCTGCGCTCCGAGCGGAGGAACTTGCGGCGCGCGGGCACTTTGGCGAACAGCTCCTCGACCCGCACGCGGGTTCCGGCGGGGAGCGCGGCCGGCTCGTCTGCCACCGGCGTGCCGTGATCCACCACCCGGCGCCAACCTTCCGCAGCCCCGCTCTCGCGGCTTTCGATGCTGAGCCGCGCGACGCTGGCGATCGAGGGGAGCGCCTCACCGCGAAAGCCCAGTGTCGTGACCAATTCGATTGCGCCATCCGGGCCGATCAGCGAATCTGGGAGCTTGGATGTCGCGTGGCGTTCGAGCGCCAGAGCCAGCGCGTCCGGCGCCATGCCGCAGCCATCATCGACCACCTCGATCCGGGCAAGCCCCCCGTCTGCCAGCACCACCCCGATTCGCCGCGCGCCCGCATCAATCGCGTTCTCAACCAGTTCCTTGAGCGCGGCAGCAGGGCGCTCGACCACCTCGCCTGCCGCAATGCGGTTGACCAAAGTCGATGGGAGACGGCGGATTTCGGGCATAAGTGCCACGCTAACGCTGAGGCGAGGCAATTTCGAGAGGAAGCCCCCAGAAATCACCACCGCAGTGGACAAATGTTTTGGCCTTTTGCCTGCGGATTCGCTAGGCGCGCGCTGTCATGTCATAATCGGCGTCAATTGTTGCTGCACCCGTGCCCTCAGTCGGCCTGCGCCCCGCCCCGCTACAACTGGAACACCCATACCGATGAGCTTTTTTTCCAATCTCTTCAAATTCGGCTCGCAAAACATGGCGATCGACCTCGGCACCGCCAATACGCTGGTTTATGTGCAGGATCAGGGGATCGTGCTGAACGAACCCTCGGTCGTCGCCATCGAAACGATCAACGGCATCCGCCGGGTCAAGGCGGTGGGCGATGATGCGAAGATGATGATGGGCAAGACCCCCGATTCCATCGAGGCAATCCGGCCTTTGCGGGACGGCGTGATTGCCGACATCGAAGTGGCCGAACAGATGATCAAGCACTTCATTCAGAAGGTGCACGGCAAGAAGTCGATGTTCCGCTACCCCGAAATCGTGATCTGCGTGCCTTCGGGTTCAACCTCGGTTGAACGCCGCGCGATCCGCGATGCCGCTTCCAACGCTGGCGCATCAGACGTGTACCTGATCCTCGAACCGATGGCGGCAGCGATAGGCGCCGAAATGCCGGTGACCGAACCGGTTGGTTCGATGGTGGTCGATATTGGCGGAGGCACAACCGAGGTCGCCGTGTTGTCACTGCGCGGCTTGGCTTACACCACCTCGGTGCGCACCGGCGGCGACAAGATGGACGAGGCTATCGTCAGCTATGTCCGCCGAAACCACAATCTTCTGATCGGCGACGCGACCCCCGAGCGGATCAAGAAGGATTATGGCATCGCGATGATCCCGCATGACGGTGTCGGCGAGAGCATCACGCTCAAGGGCCGCGATCTGGTCAACGGTGTGCCCAAGGAAATCACCATCAACCAGGCGCATATCGCCGAGGCCTTGAGCGAGCCGATCGGTGCGATCGTCGAAGGGGTACGCATTGCGCTGGAGAACACCGCGCCGGAACTCGCTGCCGACATCGTCGACCAGGGTATCGTTTTGACTGGCGGGGGCGCGCTGATCCGCCGCCTCGACGAGCATCTGCGGGAAGAGACCGGGCTGCCTGTTTCGGTAGCCGAGGACCCGCTCACCTGTGTCGCTATCGGCACGGGCCGCGCGATGGAAGATCCGGTCTATCGCGGCGTGCTGATGACCGCGTGATCCGAGCGGGTGTGACAGACATCACGCGGAAGATGGGACTTTAGGCCATGGCGCTCCCCACCTCGCGCCGCTCGGGCTTTTCGAAGAAGGCGCAGTATTCGCTGTTCACCGGCTATCTGCTGGCGGGCGCAGGCGCGGTGCTGGGGCTCGTGCTGCTGACGCTGTCTTTGCGGCAACCAGCGGCGTTCGCGCCCGTGCGCGGCGCAGCGAGCGATGTGGTGGCGCCGGTCGCGACGGGAACCGCGGTTGCACGCTCCACCTCCCAGGGCTTGTTCGAGAGCATTGCGGGTTACGTCAACGCTGGCCAGCAAAACGCCGAGCTGCGCCGCGAATTGGAAGTCGCTCGCATCCGGCTTGCGGTTGCCGATGACGTGAAGGCCGAAAACCAACGGCTCAAGGGCCTCCTTGCCCTGCGCGACAGCGAGGTGAAACCCGTTGCGATAGCCCGCCTGGTGGGGTCGACGCCAACCAGCGGTCGGCGCCTTGCCTATGTCAATGCAGGGTCATCCTCCGGGGTGGAGTCGGGCATGCCCGTGGTGTCCGAACGCGGGGTGGTCGGCCGCGTGCTAGAAACCGGATTCGCTTCGGCGCGGGTGTTGCTTCTGACCGATAGCGAAAGCGTGCTGCCGGTGCGCCGCGCCAAGGACAATGTGATTGCCTTTGCCGAAGGGCGCGGCGATGGGATGCTCCGCATCCGGCTGGTCAATCTCGGGGTCAATCCCCTCAAGGTCGGCGACATGATGGTGACAAGCGGCGCCGGCGGATTCTACCGGTCCGGCGTAGCGGTCGCGGTGATTGCCAAGCTCACGACCGACGGCGGCATCGGGCAGTTGGTGGCCGAGCCTGCGGCAACCAATTTTGTCGCGATCGAGCCAGTCGCACAGCCTGCCGCAGTGGCCGAGCTTGCCGAGCCCAACGCCGCGCTGTCATCTTCCGCCAATACGCCCGCTTCCTCCCCCACGCCTGCGGCTCCTGCCAGCAGAGCCCCGCAGGAGGAATAATGGAGCGGCTCGATCCTCGCGCGCGCTCAGATATGTATGGTCAGCGGATCAACCGCGCGCCGTCACCCTTGCGTTTGGTCAGCGTACCCTATCTCTCGATCATGCTCGGCTCTATCTTGCCGATGCTCCTGATCGCCGATCTTATGCCGCTGCTGCCCTCGTTCGGCTTCCTGATGCTGCTGGCCTGGCGGTTGATGCGACCCGGCCTCCTGCCGCTCTGGGCGGGCGCGCCGCTCGGCGCCTTTGATGATCTGTTGAGCGGTCAGCCCTTTGGTAGCGCCATCATGCTGTGGTCCCTCGCCATGATCGTGATCGAGCTGCTCGAAACCCGCTTTCCGTGGCGTGGGTTTTGGCAAGACTGGCTTGCCGCAAGCGTCATCGCCCTAGCCTATTGGCTGGCGTCGCTGCTGTTCTCGGGCACAATCGTGACTCCGGAAATGCTGAGCGTCGCGGCACCTCAGGCCTTGATTGCAGTGCTGCTCTATCCAATTATCGCACAGATAGTGGCGGGGCTAGACCGGTTCCGCCTCAAGCGCGCGCGAAAGATCGCATGATAAAGATCCCGTTCCTGCGCGACGGGCCGCAGCGCCCCTCGCGGATGATCAATGCCTCGATCCTGCGCAGCAGTTTCGAGCGCCGCGCGGTGATTATCGGCGCGGTTCAGGGCGGGATCGGCGTATTGCTCGCGGTGCGGCTGGGCTATCTGGCCATTTCCGAAAACGAGAAATACCGGGTGGAATCCGAAAGCAATCGGGTCAATCTCACCCTTATCCCGCCGCGACGGGGCTGGATCCTTGATCGCGACGGCGCGCCGCTCGCCTCCAATCGGGCGGACTTCCGGGTCGATGTGATCCCCGAACGGCTTGAGAATGCCGAAGCGACGATCGACCAATTGGGCCAAATCCTCGCACTCGAACCCGCGCGGATCGCCGACATCAAGGACAAGGTCGCCGCCGCGCGCGGGTTTCAGCCGGTCGAGGTTGCAAGCGGCCTCAGATACGAGCAGTTCGCCGCGATCAGCGTGCGTCTGCCGGACTTGCCAGGCGTGGTCCCGCAGCGCGGCTTTTCCCGCTTCTACCCCACCGCGTCGAGCGTCGGCCACCTGATTGGCTATGTCGGCCCTGCTTCCGCCGAAGAGTACGAGAAGGAGCCCAATCCGCTGCTGATCACGCCGGGCTACAAGATCGGCAAAGACGGCATGGAGAAGGAATTCGAACAGAAACTGCGCGGAGTGCCGGGCGCACGGCGGGTCGAGGTTACCGCCGGCGGGCGCATCGTACGCGATCTCGCAACCCGCGAGGATGTCCAGGGCAATCCCATCCGCCTCACCATTGACGGCCCCTTGCAAGACTATGCCGCACGCCGCATCGGCCTCGAAAGCGGCTCGGTGGTGGTGATGGATTGCCAAAGCGGCGATCTCTTGTGCATGGCCTCGATGCCGAGCTTTGATCCGAACTCCTTCTCCGACGGCATCGGCGGGGTGGAGTATGCCATGCTGCGCGATGACGAGCGCGTCCCGCTGCGCAACAAGGTGCTGAAGGGCCTCTATCCCCCCGGTTCCACGATCAAGCCGATGGTCGCGATGGCGCTATTGGCGCAGGGCGTCGATCCCGAGGAAACGGTCACATGCAATGGCGGCCTGCAGGTGGGCAATCGCCGCTTTGGCTGCTGGAACCGGCGCGGACATGGCCCAACCAACATGGCCAAGGCGATCTACCAAAGCTGCGACGTCTACTTCTACGCGATGGCCCAGCGCATCGGCATGGACCCGATTGCGCAGATGGCGCGGCGCTGCGGGCTTGGCGAAGAGTTTTCCCTGCCCGTGATCAGCCAGTTCTACGGAACCGTGCCTGATGCCAGATGGAAGCAGAAGAAGTTTGATCGCCCATGGGCCGTCTATGACACCGTCAACGCGACCATCGGGCAAGGCTATATGCTCGCCAACCCGCTCCAACTGGCGGTGATGAGCGCACGTCTCGCGACAGGTCGGCACGTCATGCCGCGATTGACGCTCGATACCCAGCCCAAGGGCTTTGACGAGATCGATTTCCCCAGAGAGCATGTCGAATATGTTCGCCGTGCAATGAGCGACGTCGTCAACGGCCCAGGCACTGCCGGGCGCGCGCGTTTGCCGATCCCGGACAAGCAGATCGCGGGCAAGACCGGTACGGCGCAGGTCGTCTCACTCAGCATCTCGGACGATAAATCAGGCCCTTGGAAGTACCGCGACCACGGGTTGTTCATCTTCTTCGCGCCGTTTGACAACCCGCGCTATGCTGGGGCGGTGGTGATCGAGCATGGCGGCGGCTCGGGCGCGGCCTACCCCATTGCCCGCGACGTGGTGACCTTCCTGTTCGATCCGGCCAAGGGGCTTGCCGCCCTGACCGCACTCGAATCTGGTTGGGGCGGAACCGCGCAGCAACGGCTCGAGCGGCGCTACGCCGCCTACGCAGCAGAGCGCGGAGCAACCGCCAGCCGTCCACCCCAGCGCGATGAAGAGATCTTCGACCGGGTTGAGGCCGAGGCGCGGGTCGCTGCCAGGCAGACCGATGCCATTGCAGGCGATGTCATCGCACCCCGGCCCGAGGCCAATCCCTCGGGCACGCCGCCGGGCGGAGAAGCCCAGCCGCAGCCTACCGCGCCCGCGCCTGAGGCGGCAGCGTCTGCCACGCCTGCACCGGCGGAGATCGGGCGATGAACACGGTTGTCGCTCGCGGGATTGTACCCGAACCACTCGCGCGCCAGCCGTGGGAGATGCTGATCCCGCTTTTGCTGCTGACCGCGTTCGGCGGGCTCGTCCTTTTTTCGGCAGGTGGCGGGGCGATGGAGCCCTTTGCGATGTCGCACTTCATTCGCTTTCTGGTGTTTGCAGTGATGGCCGCAATCATCGCCGCTTTGCCGCGCGAGGCGGTGAACCTGCTGACCTACCCTGCCTATGTCACCGTGCTGCTAATGTTGCTGGCGGTGGAGATCGTTGGTCAAGTGGGCGGCGGGAGCCAGCGGTGGCTTGAAGCAGGGCCCATCCGTATCCAGCCCTCGGAGATCATGAAGCCCGCCGTGGTGCTCGCCATGGCACGCTTCTATGCGACCCTGCCCGCAGGGATGATTGGCTCCTGGCGCTCGGCAGTGCCAGCGGGGATGCTGATCGCGATACCCATCGCCCTCGTGCTGATCCAGCCTGATCTGGGCACATCGGTTGCTATCGCGTTTGGGGGCGTGGTGGTGATGTTCCTCGCGGGGCTGCCGCTGTGGTGGTTCCTGCTGGCGGGTGGGACCGGGATTGCGGCCTTGCCGCTCATCTACTTCTTCGCCCTGCACGATTATCAGCGCGCCCGGGTTACCACCTTCCTCGATCCCGAGAGCGATCCGCTCGGGGCCGGGTATCACATCGCCCAGTCGAAGATCGCGATTGGATCAGGCGGGCTGTTCGGCAAGGGGTTCAACAACGGCACCCAAAGCCATCTCGACTATCTGCCAGAGCCACACACCGATTTCGTCTTTGCGACGATGGCCGAGGAGTGGGGCCTGATGGGCGGGCTGTTCGTGCTGGCCATGTATGCGCTGATCCTGCGCTGGGGATGGAAGGTCGCCAATAAGAGCCAGGACCGCTTTTGCGCCCTGCTCGCGGCCGGAGCCACCGCCACGATCTTTTTCTACATCGCTATCAACCTGTTGATGGTGATGGGCATGGCGCCTGCCAAGGGCATTCCGCTGCCCTGGATGAGCCACGGCGGCTCGTCGATGATGACCAACATAATCTGCATCGGCCTGCTCTTGATGGTCAACCGCTGGAACCGCCAGGCACCCCGGCGCGGCCTTACCACCTGATTGCTGGCACCTGCGAAAAGGGCCTTGCGCCAGAGGACCGACGCGCTAAATGCAGCGCCTCACGCGAATCGGGCCACGGCCTTGCCACCCCGCAACGCGCTGCCGACATGGTCGGAATGGACGCATAGCTCAGTTGGTAGAGCAGCTGACTCTTAATCAGCGGGTCCTAGGTTCGAGCCCTAGTGCGTCCACCATACAACCCCCTGAAAGATAAGCCCTAGCACTGAGGCCAGCCTCTCAAGGGGTTGTGGTGGTGGGAAGCATGGACACTAGGTGGCCCCTAGTGGAGCTGATTGGGGACGCCCCCTCCC
>JBJTTE010000155.1:0-3404 GCA_046080005.1 Erythrobacter sp. | reverse complement strand
CCGATCGGGCAAGTCGCCCGGTCGGCAAACCAAAGGTGAAGTGAGAACTTAATGCCGACGATCAACCAGCTGGTCCGCAAGGGCCGCGTTCCGCAGAAGGCCAAGAGCAAGGTCCCTGCCATGGAGCAGAACCCGCAGAAGCGCGGTGTCTGCACCCGCGTCTATACGACGACCCCGAAGAAGCCGAACTCGGCGCTGCGCAAGGTGGCCAAGGTGCGCCTGACCAACCAGCGCGAGGTCATCAGCTACATCCCGGGCGAAGGCCACAACCTGCAGGAGCACAGCGTGGTGCTGATCCGCGGCGGGCGTGTGCGCGACTTGCCGGGCGTGCGCTATCACGTGCTGCGCGGCGTGCTCGACACGCAGGGCGTGAAGGACCGCAAGCAGTCGCGCTCGAAGTACGGCGCCAAGCGTCCGAAGTGACCATCCCGGGGGCATGGTCATCCTGAATAGCCCGCCGCAAGCGGGCGCAGTTCAGGATCCATGGTTCCGCCAGCGCAGGTCTAGGAAATCATAGGGCCGAGCCCGCCTCCCGATGGATGCTGAAACAAGTTCAGCATGACGGAAAGGGGAAGGGCAGGGGCCGCATTCCGAAGGAATTCAAAAGATGTCACGTCGTCGTCGTCCCGAAAAGCGGGTCATCCTGCCCGATCCCCAGTACGGGGATCAGATCCTGTCGAAGTTCATGAACAACCTCATGCTCGATGGTAAGAAGGCTGTTGCCGAGAAGATCCTCTATGGCGCGCTCGCTACGGTGGAGAGCAAGGCCAAGGCCGATCCGATCCAGCTGTTCCATGATGCGCTAAACAATGTGAAGCCGCAGGTCGAAGTGCGCAGCCGCCGGGTGGGTGGTGCGACCTATCAGGTGCCTGTGGAGGTTCGCCCCGAGCGTGCCCAGGCGCTGGCGATCCGCTGGTTGATCACCGCCGCGCGCGGTCGTCCGGAAACCACGATGGCCGCGCGGCTGTCGGGCGAGCTGCTCGATGCGGCCAATAACCGCGGCAACGCAGTGAAGAAGCGCGAGGACACGCACCGCATGGCGGACGCGAACCGCGCCTTCTCGCATTACCGCTGGTAATTCCGTTGATTGTGGGCAGCCGGGGGGTTTGGTCTTCCGGCTGTCACAATCATCTCTATATGAGGCGCTGACCGCACCCCGGCGGCCCTCTCACAGCTAAGGAACCTGATATGGCCCGCGAGTATCCGCTGGAGCGCTATCGCAATATCGGCATCATGGCGCACATCGATGCCGGCAAGACCACCACGACTGAGCGTATTCTCTACTACACCGGCAAGTCCTACAAGATCGGCGAAGTGCACGATGGCGCTGCGACGATGGACTGGATGGAGCAGGAGCAGGAGCGCGGGATCACGATCACCTCGGCCGCGACCACGACCTTCTGGACCGCCGAAGATTCGTCGATGGATCCGATGAGCGATCCGGACGCGCTGCGGGCCGACATGCCCAAGCATCGCATCAACATCATCGACACCCCCGGCCAAGTGGATTTCACCATCGAAGTCGAACGCTCGCTGCGCGTGCTCGATGGCGCGGTCGCAGTGTTCGACGGTGTTGCCGGTGTTGAACCGCAATCCGAAACCGTATGGCGCCAGGCCGATAAGTACGGCGTTCCCCGGATGTGCTTCATCAACAAGCTCGACCGGACCGGTGCCGACTTTTACTATTGTGTCCAGTCGATCATCGACCGCCTCGGTGCCAAGCCGCTCGTGCTCTATCTCCCGATCGGCGCGGAAAGCCAGCTTCAGGGCGTGGTTGACCTCGTCAACAACCGCGGCATCGTCTGGAAGGACGAAAGCCTCGGTGCAAAGTACGAATTCATCCCCGTTCCGGCCGATCTGGCCGACAAGGCTGCTGAATACCGTGAGAGGCTGATCGAACTCGTCGTCGAGCAGGACGATGACATCATGGAAGCCTATCTCGAAGGCAACGAGCCCGATGTGCCGACCATCAAGCACCTGATCCGCAAGGGCACGATGGCGCGCGCGTTTGTGCCGGTGACCTGTGGTTCGGCGTTCAAGAACAAGGGCGTGCAGCCTCTGCTCGATGCCGTGGTCGATTACATGCCCTCGCCGCTCGATGTCCCCGCGATCAAGGGCGTGCTGCCGGACAGCGATGAAGAGGCCGAGCGTCCTTCGAGCGACGATGCGCCCTTCGCCGCGCTGGCGTTCAAGATCATGAACGATCCCTTCGTCGGCTCCCTGACCTTCACCCGCATCTATTCGGGCAAGCTCACCAAGGGCCAGGTCCTGAACTCGGTAAAGGACAAGAAGGAAAAGATCGGCCGTATGCTGCTGATGCACTCGAATAACCGCTAGGACATCGATGAGGCATTTGCGGGCGATATCGTCGCGCTGGCCGGCATGAAGGACACCACCACCGGGGATACCCTGTGCGACGCGTCCAAGCCGATCATCCTTGAGCGTATGGAATTCCCCGAGCCGGTTATCGAGCTGTCGGTGGAACCCAAGACCAAGGCTGACCAGGAAAAGATGGGTATCGCGCTCAATCGTCTGGCGCAGGAAGACCCCTCGTTCCGCGTGTCGACTGACCATGAAAGCGGTCAGACGATCATCAAGGGCATGGGCGAACTGCACCTCGACATCATCGTCGATCGCATGCGCCGCGAGTTCAAGGTCGAGGCCAATGTCGGTGCGCCGCAGGTGGCTTACCGCGAATACCTCGCAAAGCCGGTGGACGTGGACTACACTCACAAGAAGCAGTCGGGTGGTTCGGGTCAGTTTGGCCGCGTGAAGGTCAAGGTCGAGCCGGGCGAGCGCGGCCAGGGCTTCGTCTTCGAGGACGAGGTCAAGGGCGGCAACATCCCGAAGGAGTACATCCCAGCGATCGAGAAGGGTTTCCGCGAGCAAGCCGAAAGCGGCTATCTCGTCGGGTTCCCGATCATCGACTTCACCGTGACGCTTTATGACGGAGCGTATCACGACGTCGACTCGAGCGCGATCGCGTTCGAAATCGCCGCGCGCAGCGCGATGCGTGAAGTTGCACAGAAGTCGGGTATCAAGCTGCTCGAGCCGATCATGAGGGTCGAGGTCGTGACACCGGAGGAAAAGGTCGGCGATGTGATCGGCGATCTCAACAGCCGACGTGGCCAGATCCAAGGCACCGACACCCGCGGTAACGCTCAGGTTGTCGACGCTATGGTCCCGCTCGCCAACATGTTTGGTTACGTGAACGAACTGCGCTCGTTCACTCAGGGGCGCGCCAACTACTCCATGCAGTTCTCGCACTATGACGAGGTTCCGGCCAACGTCGCAGCCGAGGTCAAGGAGAAACTTGCCTAAGCTGCCTCGGCAGTCTAGGGGCGGCGCCTGATTCTGCGGGCGCTGCCTTTCTCCCGCGAACACATCTTATCATCCAAGAAGGT
>JBJTTE010000154.1:0-5326 GCA_046080005.1 Erythrobacter sp. | reverse complement strand
CGACTGGAAGGTGCGCGGCAGCGGCAGGGCAGCGGCCTGAGGCAGGTTGGCGGGCGCGGTGAAGCCGAAGCAGCCGATCCCGATGAAGGCCGGCACCAGCGCCGGGTTGGCCATGCCGATCGCGCCAAGGCGTCCGAGCGTTGCCGGGCAGACCGTGTTGTTGGTCGCCACCTGGCTGAAGCCGCCCGACTTCTCTTCCCACGAATAACGCGCGCCCAGCGTCAGTTCGAGCCCGTCAGTGATCTCAAAGGAGTTGTGGGTGAAGACCGCATAGCTCTTCGCGCCCTGCTGGAAGCGGTTGGTGGTGCTCGTACCGGCCGGGTTCACCCCGACAAAGGTCTGGAGCGGAGTCGGGCCCGCCGCCGCGCCGAGGAAGGCGCCGAAGTTGCGGTCGAAATCGGCGCCAAGCGAGAAGTTGACCGACTGGTCGATCTGCTCGTCGGAATAGAAGCCGCCGATCATGTAGTTGAGCTTGCCGCCGACTGCTTCACCCTGAAGGCGCAGTTCCACGGTCCAGGTGTCGATATCGAGATTCAGCGCGTCGAAATCGAAGATGTCATTGCCGGTGAAGTCGGAATCGTAAGCCTCGAAGCTCTGGTACTTGCGATAGGAGCCGATGAAGATCAGGTCGGCGCTGTCGGAGATCGGGAATTCGAGCTCACCAGTCACGCCGTAGTTGTCGATGTCCGCTACGGGCACGCGATTGGCCGAAACGATGCGGTTGTCGAGCGCGCGTTCGAACCCGGCCTGATCGCGCCGCGCGGTCGCCACGAACGGCTGGCCGTTCCCGCCATTGGCACCGAGGCCGACCGCCGCGAAAGCACCGAGACCCACCAGCGGGGTCTGGAACAGCTCGATCGCGCCGCAGCAGCTCGACTGGCTCTTCGAATAGTCGGCGATGATGCGTCCGCGCAGGCCGCTATCCATATCCCAGCCGATCTGGCCTCGCACCAGCCACTGGTCGACATCATTGGTATCACCGAGCTCGCGGCCGGTCCGATCGACCACCGTAAGGAAGCCGTCGCGTTCGCGGTAGGCACCCGTCAGGCGCAGCGCAACCGTGTCCTGAACGATCGGCACGTTGACCGCACCTTGCAGGCTCTTTTCATCAAAGTTGCCATATTCGGCGTTCACGAAGCCGCTGAATTCGGTCACGTCCGGGCGAGCGTTGGTGATGTTGAGCGCGCCGGCCGAGGTGTTGCGACCGAACAGCGTGCCTTGCGGCCCGCGCAGCACTTCGACGCGCTCAACATCGACGAATTCACTCAGGGCAACCCCGGGGCGCGACTGGTAGGCGCCGTCGATGAAGATGCCGACCGCGCTTTCAAAGCCGATATTGTTCGAGGTCGTGCCGACCCCGCGCACGCGGAGCACCACCGAACCCGAAGCAAGCTGTGCCTGCGAACTCGTGAAGGACGGAGCGAGCGCCGCAACCTGCTGAATATTGACCACGCGCTGCGCTTCAAGCTGCTGCGGCGAGATTGCGGTCACGGCCAGCGGAATGTCCTGCACGTCCTGCGCACGGCGCGTTGCTGTCACGATGATGACATTGTCACTGCTGCGGCTTGCTTGCGCGTCGGCCTCTTCGTCCTGAGCGAAGGCGGGGGTGGTCAACGCGCTGCAGGCCATAAGGCCGCAGGCGTAGCTGGCTAGCTTACGCGTCATAGTCTCTCTCCACTGATCAGTCGGTCTTTGTGCCGAGCTTGATTTGGCGGAGCGGAACATATCAGCCTTGCCCGCCCTATCAAGAGTCGTAGGCAAGTTCTGGCAGCGCGTAGCAAAAATGTCACAACCTATATTGCACCGCAGCATGAGGAGGCGGATGTATTTGGGACGGCCCACTGGCAAAGATCTGTCGCGAGAGCATCTCAATACTGTGCAGGGCTCGCAAGTCTGTGCACAAGGACAAAACCAGTTGCTCTTTGCCATTCAAGACTCGCTTTTGCGGGCGGCTGTGATTAACTCTGCGCTAACAAGGGAGAGAAAGGCCCATGCTCGCGACACCGCCAGATTTCGACGTGCTGATCGTTGGTGCCGGTATTTCCGGGATCGGCATGGCCGCGCACATGGGCATGAAGGCCCCGCACCACAGCTACGCCATCGTCGAACGACGCGAGAACCTCGGCGGAACCTGGGACCTGTTCCGCTATCCCGGCATCCGTTCGGACAGCGACATGCACACGCTGGGCTTCGATTGCGAGCCGTGGCGGCACGAAAAGAGCATCGCCGATGCGCCCGCCATCCTCGATTATCTTGACCGCATTGTCGACGAACGCGGCATCCGCCAGCACATCCGCTTTGGCCTCAAGGTGCTGAGCGCGGACTTCCATCACGATGATGCCCGCTGGCACGTGGAGCTGGAAAAAGCCGATGGCTCGCGCACGAGCATGACCGCGAACTTCCTCTATCTCGGTGCTGGCTACTACGATTGCGACGAGCCCTATGATCCGGGCTTCGACTTCGGTGACTTTGAAGGGCAAGTGATCCACCCGCAGTTCTGGCCCGAAAATCTCGAATACAAAGGCAAGAACGTGGTGGTGATCGGGTCGGGCGCGACTGCGGTGACCATCGTCCCGGCGATGGCGCGCGAGGCAGCGCAGGTGACCATGCTCCAGCGCACGCCGACATGGATGTTCACGCGTCCCGCCAAGGACTGGATCGCCAATACCTTACGCAAGTTCCTGCCTTCAGGGCTGGCCTATCGCATTACCCGGTTCAAGAACATCAAGATGCAGGACATCAGCTTCCGGATGGCGCGCGACAAGCCGCAGAAAGTGAAGGACGCGCTCTACAAGAAGATCGAGAAGGCGCTGGGGCCGGGCTACGACAAGGACGCCTTCACCCCGCCCTATAACCCCTGGGAACAGCGCCTGTGCCTGGTGCCGGACGAGGACCTGTTCACCGCGATGAAGGCCGGTAAGGCTGCCGTGGTGACCGGCCATATCGCCAAGTTCGAAAAGGGCGGGGTGCGGCTCACTGACGGCAAGTTCCTGCCCGCTGATATTGTCGTTACCGCGACCGGTCTCAAACTCGCGGTCGCAGGCAAGATCGACGTGCGCCTTGCCGGCGAGCCGGTGAAGTTCGAAGAGCGGTTCTATTACAAGGGATGCATGTTCTCGAACCTGCCCAACCTTGCTGTGGTATTCGGCTATCTCAACGCGAGCTGGACGCTGCGCGCGGACATCAATTCGGACTATATCTGCCGCTTGCTCGAACATATGCGCAGCACCGGCACCGCGGTCGCCACTCCGGTGCTGAGCGCTGCGGGCGAGGCTGCGATTATCGAAGACGACGTGTTCGATTTCTCGTCCGGATATATCCAGCGCGGCAAGCATATCATGCCGCGCAATTCGGTGAGCTATCCGTGGCGGCTCAATCAGGATTATCTGGTCGACCGGAAGCGGATGAAGGATGATCCGCTGCTTGACGGCATCCTGACCTTTACCCGCAAAGGGGCAAACGACACACGGGGCGAAGAACAGCTTCAGGCGGCAGAGTAGCCAACAAGCGATCGGCCCGGGCGCGGCAATCGAGGACCGATATTCGGGCAAGGCCCATGCCCGGCCCTCTCTTGCCGCGCTCCGTTCAGCCGATCGGCGTGATGAAGTGCTTTCGGTTTGCATTGCCTTCGCCTAACCGTTCCCCATGACCTCCCCCGACAAGATCTGGACCGCCGGGCTCATCGTCATCGGTGACGAAATCCTCTCCGGCCGCACGCAGGACAAGAACATCGCCCAGGTCGCCACCTGGCTGCAGGTGCAGGGCATCCGCCTTGCCGAAGTGCGTGTCGTGCCCGATGTCGAAAGCCGCATCGTCGAGGCCGTCAACGCGCTGCGGGCGGCCTATGACTATCTCTTCACCACTGGCGGGATCGGGCCGACGCATGACGACATTACCGTCGATGCGGTCGCCGCCGCATTGGGCGTGCCCGTGGTAATCCATCCCGATGCGCGCGCGCTGCTGGAGCGCTATTACGCCACCCGCGGCGGGCTTAACGAAGGGCGCTTGAGGATGGCCCGCGTGCCCGAAGGTTCGCAGCTGATCCCTAACCGCATGTCGGGTGCCCCCGGCATCCGGCGCGGCAACCTGTTTCTGATGGCGGGCGTGCCGCACATTACCGCAGGCATGCTCGACGCGCTGACCGGTCAGCTCGAAGGCGGCGCGCCGCTGCTGTCGGAAACGATCGGCGGATGGATACCCGAAAGCGAGGTCGCAGACCTGCTGCGCCGCACCGAGACTTCGTTCGAAACCTGCCAGATTGGTTCCTACCCCTTCTTCCGGGAAGGACGGGTCGGGGCCAATTTCGTGATCCGCTCGGTCAATGCCGAGGATCTTGTCCGATGCCGCGACGCCCTTGTCGAAGGGCTCGCCAGTCTGGGATATGCTTCCACGCCAGGCGGAATCTGACCGTCCCATCCTGGGGCAGGGCGGTAAATGGCCAACACATCATGTTAACTCTCAGCCGCTATTTCCAGTGGTACGATGACGCGCGTTTTCATTACCATAGACACCGAGTATTCTTCGGGGCTCTATACTGGGCCAGGTCCGGCTGACCGGGCGGAAAACTTTGTCCGCTCCATCGCCTGCAACACGCCGGAAGGCCCCGCCGGGATTAATCATAAGCTCGAACTGCTGGAAGAACACGAGCAGAAGGCGGTGTTCTTTGTCGATCCCATGCCGGCGATGATCTGGGGCTTGGCGGCGATCGAGGATATCGTCGGTCCGATCATTGCAGCGGGCCAAGACGTCCAGCTGCATTGCCATACCGAATGGCTGGGGCTTGCAGGCCCCGCCAGCCCGCTCGCGTCCAAGGCGACCGGCAAAAATCTCACCGATTTTCGTTTCGAGGATCAATGCGAGATCCTCGATTACGCGCGCAGCACATTGATGGCGGCGGGCGCGCCGGCACCGGTGGCGTTCCGGGCGGGCAATTACGGAGCCAATGATGACACGCTGCGGGCAATCGCCGGGCTCGGCTTCTTTTACGATTCAAGTCACTGTCCCGCTCTGGTCGGCACGGGCGCGTGCCGCATCTCCTTGGGCGCGGATAGTCGCGACCCGGTGGGCCACATGGGCGTGCTTGAAGTGCCGGTGGGCACGATTGGCACGCTCGGCGGGGGACAGCGCCATGCCCAGATCACCGCTCTGACACTGGCCGAGATGCTCGCCGCACTGGCGCATGCGCGCGACAACGGACGCGAGACCTTCACCTTTGTCAGCCATTCCTTTGAGCTCATCAACCGTTGCCGGATGGCGGTAAACCGGGTGGTCCGGCACCGCTTTGTGGGACTGGTCGAGGCGCTGGCGGCCATGCCCGGGGTCGAAA
>JBJTTE010000153.1:0-13790 GCA_046080005.1 Erythrobacter sp. | reverse complement strand
ACCTCAGCCGCTCAACCCCTTTCGAAACGGCCTCTTAGTCATTTGCCTTAAGGTTGTGTGACAGTGATCGCCCTTGCCGAGGTGTAATTTGCGCGTCATGGCAAGCCCCATGGCGACGCAAGAAGCATGGCAAGAGCCGCATGATGTGTTGGTGATCGGCTCGGGCGCGGCGGGGCTGACGGCAGCACTGGCGCTGGCCGAAACGCGCCGGGTGCTTGTGCTGGCCAAGGGGTCTCTCACTGGCGGCTCGACTGCGTGGGCGCAGGGCGGGATCGCCGCTGTGCTGGATGGGGGCGATACCTTCGACAATCACGTTCGCGACACTATGGTCGCTGGTGCGGGGCTGAATGACCGCGCCACGGTCGAATTCGTGATCGAACGCGCGCCTGCCTCGATCGACCGGCTGTGCGATTTGGGCGTGCCCTTCAACCGCGACGCGGATTCGTTGCACCTGACCCGTGAAGGCGGCCATTCGCATCGGCGGATCGTCCATGTCGATGATGCGACCGGCTGGGCAGTGCAGGAGGCCCTGCTCCGCGCCGCAGAAGCCAATCCCAACATCACGCTGCTGCCCGCGCGCACCTGCATTGATTTCATCACCGATCGTCACCGCGAGCACTTCTCGGCGGCCGGGCGAGTGTGGGGGGTCTATGCGCTTGACGAGGCGTCCGGGCGCGTCGAGCGGCACATGGCGCGCGCGACGATCCTCGCGAGCGGCGGCGCGGGGCGCGTGTACCAGTTCTCAACCGCCCCGCGCGGCGCGACAGGCGACGGGATCGCGATGGCGTGGCGGGCAGGCGCGCGCGTTTCCAACATGGAGATGATGCAGTTCCACCCGACCTGCCTCTACCACCTCGAGGTCAAGAACTTCCTCATTACCGAGGCGGTGCGCGGCGAGGGCGGCAGGCTTATCAACCCCCGCACCGGCAAACGGTTCATGGAGTTCTACGACAAAGAACGGATGGAGCTGGCCCCCCGCGACGTGGTCGCCCGCGCAATCGACGCCGAAATCAAGCGCTTTGGCCTCGATTACGTCCATCTCGACATCAGCCATGAACCCGCCGACTTCGTAAAGGGCCACTTCCCGACGATCTACGAAAAGCTGATGGGTCTCGGCATCGATATGACCACGCAGCCGATCCCGGTCGTCCCAGCCCAGCACTATACCTGCGGCGGGGTGGTGGTTGGGCTCGACGCGCGGAGCGATGTGCCGGGCCTCTGGGCGGCGGGCGAATGCACCGAAAGCGGCCTCCACGGTGCGAACCGCCTCGCATCCAACAGCCTGCTCGAATGCTTCGTCTTCGGCGAGGCCGCCGCGCAGGATATCCTCGCGCGCTGGGACACGCTGGAGGCCCCACCCGCGATCCTGCCGTGGGACGAAAGCCGCGTGACCGATTCCGACGAGGAAGTGATCATCAAGCAGAACTGGACCGAAATCCGCCGCTTCATGTGGAACTATGTCGGCATCGTGCGCACCACCAAGCGGCTCGAACGCGCGGCGAGCCGGATCGAACTGCTCAAGCGCGAGGTCGAGGATTACTATGGCGCGTTCCGGGTAACGACCGACCTGATTGAACTGCGCAATCTGCTGCAATCAGCGGAGCTAATCGTGAAGAGCGCCCTCCAGCGCAAGGAGAGCCGGGGCTTGCACTACACGCTCGATTATCCCGAACTTGTGGGCGAGGCGAAGGATACGGTGCTGGTGCCTTAGGGTATCGGTCGCCAAACCGTCCGCCCTGAGCCTGTCGAAGGGCCGGCGTCCTCGTGGGAGTTTGAGGCAGAATTCGAAAAGTTCGGTTGAGGTTCATCTGCCGGTCGCTACGCGCGCGTGGCATTTCTCAAGAGGGCGCTGCGATGAACAAAGTTCTGCCGTTTCTATGCCTAGCGGCCTTTATCTCCGGCACCGCCACCGCCCAAGACGCGGCCCCATCTGACAACGCCATCGTCGTCACCGCGCAGCGTTCCGGCGCGCCGATGTGGACGATTGATACGCCGACCGGCACCGTCATCCTCGTCGGCGAGCTTCGCGCGATCCCCAAGACAACCCCGTGGGAGCCCGCGCGGCTCGAGGAAGCCACCAAGGCAGCCGACCGCGTGATCCTCGGTGCGCGGCCCAAGGTTTCGCCGGGGGATATCTTCCGGCTGATGTTTTCGGGCGGCAAGCTCACCAAACTGCCCGACAAGACAGTCGCCAGCGAGTATCTGACGCCGCCGCAGTGGACGCGGCTCGAAGCGCTCGGCCGCGCGCATGAGGAAGACTACACCCGCCAGTCTTTCCTCATCACCTCCTTCGAGATGCTGCGTAAGCAGTTGCGCTTCAACCGCGATACCGCGCGCGATGTTTCGGATGTGGTCAAGGATGCCGCCGAGAAGGCCGAGGTGCCGATTACTCGCGCCGCGACCCTGCGCGGTGAGGACATTATCGACAATCTCGCCGATGCGCGCCCCGCGGCGCATATCCCCTGCCTCACCGCCGCGATAGACGCGGTCGAGGCCGGGCCTGACATTGTCGAGCGCCGTGCGACCGACTGGCGGCGCTATGCAATCCCCAAGGTGATGGCCAACCCGCTAGAAGGTGCGCTGGGCAAGTGCTGGCCCTGGGCGGATGAGACTCTGGGCAGTGAACTCAGGACCATCTGGACCGATCGCATTGCCGAAGCGAGCACCGCGAAAGGCACCACACTCGCCGTCGTGCCGCTGAGAGTGTTGGCGGAAAGTGGCGGAGTGCTTGACCAATTGGACGGACGCGGCTTCGATATCGCCGGACCTGTGTGGAAGTAACCCGCGCGGGCAGCCAGAGAGGATCCGCGCGCCTATGCCTACCGTCGTCACCCCCAATACCGGCATCGAAATCTTCTACGAAGATCACGGTGACCCTGCGCATGACGTCATCCTGCTGGTCATGGGCCTTGGCGCGCAGATGACGCTGTGGCCGGACGAGCTGGTTGCCGCGTTGACCGGCGAGGGCTTCCGGGTGATCCGCTATGATAACCGCGACATCGGTCTTTCGCAGAAAATGGAGGGCGCGCGCGCCCCATCGCTGCCGATGCAGGTGCTGCGCAAAAAGATCGGCTTTCCGGCGAAAGTGCCGTACCGGCTCAAGGACATGGCCGATGACGGGATCGGGCTGCTCGACGCTCTCGGCATTGCCCGCGCGCATGTGGTCGGCGCGTCGATGGGCGGGATGATCGTGCAGCTGATGGCGGTGCACCACGCTGAGCGGCTCAGATCGATGACCTCGATCATGTCGACCACCGGCAATGGCTCGCTCCCCCAGGCCGAAAAGCACGCGATGGCAGCGCTGATTGCGCCCTTGAAGGGAACGGACGAGGAAACCCTTGTCGCCCATGGACTCAACATCGCCCGCAATATCGGCAGTCCCGGCTTTCCCTTCGATCCTGGAACCCAGCGCGAAAAGGTGCTGCGCAATGTCCGCCGCTCGGTCTATCCGGCGGGGCTGCCGCGTCAGCTTGCCGCGATCATCGATGATGGCTGCCGCCGGACCCGCCTTGCTGGGGTGCGCACCCCGACATTGGTGCTGCACGGCGAGGATGATCCGCTGGTGAAGCTGGAGGCAGGGGAAGACACCGCGCGGCATATCTCCGGTGCGCGGCTGGTCACGATCCCCGGCTGGGGCCATGATCTGCCGCTCCCGCTGGTGCCACGCCTCGCGGGCGAGATCGCGGGGCACGCGCGCGGGGGTTAAGCTCTACCATCACCAGCGAAACACCCGTTTGCCCTGAGTCCCAGCTTCCACCGCCACGATGGTCGCTGTGACAGGGCGTTGTTGCTGATTCCCGCAGCGACCTCACTTCGGGGCGAAGACGCATAATTTGTTGCCATCGGGATCACGCACATAGGCGACGTAATGGGTGCCTTCGCGGATGCCGGGTGTACCTTCATCGGTGCCGCCATGCGCGAGGGCCGCGGCGTGGAAGGCATCGACGGCTGCATGGCTGGCCGTCTCAAACGCCAGCATGGCGCCGTTCCCGCCAGCCGCGCTTTGGTGATTGAACGGTGTTGTCAGACACATCTTGGGACGCTCGCCCGGGCGTCCATAGCGCGTCCAGTTCGCGCTGGTTTCTTCCCGCTGGCAACCGATTGGCGCCAGCACAGCGTCGAAAAAGGTGATCGCGCGGTCCATGTCGTTGGTCCCGAGGGTAGCATAGGCGATCATGACGTCTGCCCTTCGTCCAATCCCGCTGCGTGAGACAGGCCGATGGTCTGCAACAGCGGTGCCAGCAGCGCAGGCGGTGTGCGCTCGATCCGGCGGTAGCTTTGGCACGCAGGGGTGCGCTCGACCATTTGGTAATCCACCAGCGCGCGGCGCAACAGTGCATGATCACCAAAGGTATTCATTTCCTTGAGCAAATCGCTAATAGTGCGATCGGACATGACGATGCCGATAGGCAGGCGCGCCCAGATCACCCAGAGGCATAGGCGCGCGATACTGTCCTTGGCAGGCCACTGTGTCAGCCTGCCGTTCGGGTCAAAATAGCGCGCGGCCTTTGCCACCAGAGACAGATCAGGCGGCGGCGGGTTTGCGGCCACGGATCGGCTTGCGCGCCGGTCAAGAGTCTGTGCGCGCAACTGCTGGAAATTTCTGAAACTGGCTGCGCGGGCGAGCATGTTCAGGAGTTCGACATGGCTCGGCAGGCGGTCCAGCGAGCGCAGCTGCTGGCGGAGCGAGCGGGCAGCCGCTGACACATCCGCGACCTCGTAACTGATATAGGTTCGGGGCATAGCATGGTCCTTGACGCGCCGCAGGATTGTCGTGGTTGCCGACTTACGACCCGGGCACAAGGAGCGTGCTAAGGGAAACAGGAATTGCGCAGGTTTAGCCCCCAATAGCTGGACGGCAACGCCTTGGTGAACTGCGGACCGGTTGAAAATCTAGGGCCACACCGGGATCCTGTAAAGTCTCCCCCAGCCGATCAAGCCGAGCCGGACGCTCAACGCGGCGTGGTGAAGGGGGAAATGGTCGCGTCACCCGGGCGCGCGGCTGCTGCATCACGGGCTTCGGCATACATCGCCCGGATGAGCGGCAGCTCAGGATAGACTTCGGTCATGTAGCCGAGCAGGCTTCGCGTATCGACATAGCAGATGCGATGTCCGGCAAAGCCGAATTCGCTGACAATCGGGAACCCCTGCGCAACCAGATGATCGCGTGTGGCCGAGTAGTCGGCAGCAAAGGTCGCGCAGTGGTGGAGCACCGGCTGGCCGTCCGCGCGCAGCATCTCGTGGAAGGCGCTGGGTCCATCGGAGACCACCTCGATCACCTCGACATTGATCTCGCCGGTTTGGACGAAGACGCCGCGGATGCGGATCGGATCGGCAGGCTTTCCGCGATAAACGTGATCGACCAGCACGCCCTCAGTGCCGCCAAGGAACGGCCCCCAGCCATAGGCGCGGTTCAAGGCCGCGCAGCCTTGCACAAGGTCAGGCACCAGAAAGGCCATCTGCACAAGCGTGACGGGGAAGATACTCATACTCTTGCATCCAGCCACGCGCGGCTGGTGCGGGCGCATTCGCGGGCGCGTTCGGTGAGATCGGGAAAGGCCTCACGCAAGGCGGCTGAGCGTTCCTCGATCGCCATCGGCAGGTGATCCGGGAGGGCGTCGACCATCGCCGCGAGCGGCAGGCCGCCTTCGCCCAGCGCCATCCGCCGGTTGATCGCATCATCGATGATCGCGTCAAAGCTGGTCAGATCAGGGCCAGCAGCCGGCGCGTCCCAGGGCTGGCAATAGGACAGCCATTCGCGCGGGATCGCCGCGAGGTCCTCCGCTGTCCCGCCCGAGCGCGCCCAGTGGAGCGTATCGACCAGCAGCGCCTTGGCCTCTCCCTCGACCGCTTCGAGCACCGCGCGGGCCATCTGGATCGACTTCACCTCGGTAAAGATCCCGAACTCAAGATTGACCCGCACTCCGGTGCCCTTGGCGCGGTCGACCATGGCCTGGAACTTGGCAGTGGTCGCGGCCGTGTCGGGATCGGAGGAGACGCAGAGCAGGTTGCGCGCGCCCAGCTCCGCCGCGATATCGACCAGCTCGGTGAGCCACGGATCGGGTGCGCTCGGCATGATCCAGGCGACTTCGAGATCGAGCAGTTCCACCCCCGCATCGCGCGCCTGTGCGCGGATCGCACGGGTGGTCGCGGGCGTCCACGTCTCACGCTCGGCCCACATCCCGCCAAAATCGAAATCGGAGGAAGCAGCGGCTTCGATCAGCTGCGCGGGGGTGGCTTCGGGCATGATCCCGGCGGCGAGCGAGATAAGCCGTCTAGGCATAGTGAGCCTCTCCCGAAGAGATGGTGCGAATAAGCCTGCGCGGCGCTTGAGCGTGCTTTTCGGTTCGCGTCAGCTTGAACCAACACCGCATCAAAGCGTCTGACCGTCATCCAGCACGAAGTCGGTCCCGGTCACGAACTCCGACGCGTCGGAGCACAAGAACAGGATCATCGCGTCCAGCCCTTCTTCGCCCATCAGCCGCCGCTTCGGGAAGCGGGAGATCTGCTTCTTGCCCGGTTCGGTGTCGAACCATTCATCATTGATCGCGGTGCGGATGTAGCCGGGCGAGACGGTGTTGACGCAAATGCCTCGGGGAGCCCATTCGCGCGCCACTGTGCGCCCTGCCTGCACGACGCCGGCCTTGCTGGCGGCGTAGGCGACGAGGCCGGGCGAAGGCTCGAAGGCGGTGATCGAGGCGATCAGCACGATCCGCCCGCCGGTGACGCCCTGCCCGATCATCCGCTTCGCCCCCTCGCGCGCGGTCAGGATCGCGCCCTTGAGGTTGATCGCGAGGGTTTGTTCGATCTCTTCCTCGGCAATAGCGGTCGCCATCCCGGCGCCATCGACTCCCGCATTGGCGATGACCGTGTCGACCACGCCGAACGCCGCCTCGGCAGCGTCAAAGCCGGCGATGATGTCCGCCTCGCGCGCGACGTCCATCTGCACAGCCGTCGCGGCAGGGCCGATTTCGCTCGCCAAAATTGCCAGCCGGTCAGCCCGGCGCGCGCCGAGAGCGACCTTGGCGCCGCTCGCGGCAAGGATGCGTCCGAAGCGTGTGCCAAGGCCAGAGGACGCACCGGTGATAAGCGCAATGCGTCCGCTCAGGTCGAAGGAAAAGCTCATCCTTGCTTACTTGGTGGCTGGGAGTTCCCCGTTGACATACTTCATCAAGGTGGTCTGAAAGTGGCGCACCCGGCTGTCCTGATAATGGCCGAGCTGCATCTGCCCGACCTTCATCGTCTTCATCCCTTCCTGCACATAGGGCAGGTTTGCCATGTCCTGATCGAACACATTGGCGAGCTGCGGACCCATCACGTCATTGGCCCAGGCGAAGGGCTCATCATCGGGGATATAGGTCATCTCCACCGCCTTGCGGCGCGGTTCGCCCTTGGGGGTGGGGAACAGCAAGCGGATTTCCATAGTGCACCAGTCGGGCGTGTCACCGGGCAGCCAGCGATAGACCAGCGTCGGCAGGAAGCCGATCCATGGCGAGAAGTTGGGGAAGATGTTGTAGGTGAAGTTGTCGAGGATCTCGGTGTCGGCGGCATCCGAGTAGTCATAGCCATATTGCTCGGCAAAGCCTTTGCGGCCAGCTTCCGCGAGCAGCTTGCGCGCGCCCAGCGGATCTTCGGCATCATAGCCTTCGACCGGGTCCTCGCTCGCGGTAAAGCGACGGTTAGTCTTGGCATCCGCGCCGCCGGAGAACTCGTTCATCTTCTCCAGCACGTAATCGGAGTTCTTGCCCTTCACATGCGGGCTGAGCACGCCCGAAGGCGTGATCGCGCGGTTAAAGTGATCGCCGATCAGATCGTAGCGCGTGTTCGCATCACCCAAGAAGGCGAGCAGCTGCGGGTGCGTGGTGATCGAGTGCCAGGCTTCCATGAAAGCCTCTGCCGTCGCCTTCCAGTTGGCCGGGATCCGCTTCTTCACCCGCATGCCGGTGTAGCGGTTTTCGAAATCATAGCGCTCGTAATGGGTCGCTGCCGGGCCAAGCCACGTCTTGAAATCCGGCAGATCGGGGTTTTCAGTCAGCATCACAAAGCCCTGCCACAGCTCGATGCGGGCTTCGGGCAGGCTCATTTCCTCCCCTTCAAGATGCTTGAAGTCCCAAGCGCAGGGCACTTCCTTCAAGGAACCATCATTGCGCCAGGTGAAGCCATGGAAGGGACAGCGCAGCTGGATCGAATTGCCGCCTTCTGTGCGCAGCTTCCTGCCGCGGTGAAGGCAAGCATTATAGAAGGCCTTCACGCCGCCATCCTTCTGGCGGATCAGCAGGAAGCTCTTGCCCGCAATGTCAAACACCACGGTATCGCCCGGCTCGGGGATTTCGTCCTCACGCGCAGCGAAGAGCCAGACGTTGGGCCACACCTTTTCGCGTTCGAGCGCAGCAAATTCCTCCGAGATATAGGGCACCACCGACAGCGGCTCATTCCCCATCTCGATGGTGGTTTCCTCGAACAGGTAATCAGGCGGACGACGGGTATCGCCGTTGAGCATGTCCGTGTAGCTGATGCCGGGGCAACGGTCAGCTTGGGCAATATCCTTGATCTCGTTCATCGGGCTAATGCGTCCTTTCGGGGGGATCCCAGTCCCCGGCGGTCCTACTATCCTCGCACTTTGTGCAGTGTCTTGCGGGCAGAATATCACACAGCTTCGCCGTAGGGTCACCCTAGCGGATTGGAGAGTTACATGGCTTTACCGGGCAAGATCGCAGCCCATGGCGCGGTGATGCAGCTGGCTTTCGTACCGGAGGATTTTGACGCCGCCGTGGCGCATTGGACGGGCACAATGGGCGTTGGGCCGTTCTTCATGATCGAGGGCATTCACCTTGATGGCATGAAGTACCGGGGCGAGCCGACCGATGCGGTGTTCGATCTCGCGCTGGCCTATTGGGGCGATATCCAGATTGAGCTGATTCGCCCGCGCGATGATCACCCGTCGATCTATCGCGGCGAATATGGCTCGACCGGCAATGGCCTGCATCACGTGTGCATTCTGGTCGAGGATATCGATGCAGCGCGCGCCGTCTGCGAGGCCGAGGGCGGCGAGGTGGTGATCGAGGGCACTTTTGGCACCAGCAAAGCGATCTATGTTGATCCGGGCCCAAACAACGGGCGCGGCGGACCGGGCACGCTGGTCGAGATCCTCCAGCAGGCCAAGGATGGCCCCGATCTATTCGGGATGATCAAGGCTGCAGGGATCGGCTGGGACGGCAGCGAGCCGCTCAGGAAGCTGGGATGATATAGGTCCCCTCCCGCTTGCGGGAGGGGCGCGAGGTTTGGCGGCTTGCCGCCTTGTTCGCGGCAAGGTGGGCCTGCTCGACGATGCGCGTGCCCACCCCCGATCCCTCCCGCAAGCGGGAGGGAGGGGATGAGGGTCAATCGCTCGCGCCGAGATACCCCAGCTGTCCTGCCTTGAAGATCGTCTGCGCGCGGTTCACCGAATCGAGCTTCTCGCCCGCGCGGTGGATGTGATAGCGGATCGTGGCGTGCGACCGGTTGAGGATCATGCTGATCTCCTTGTCGGTCTTGCCGATCGCTGCCCAGCGCAGGCATTCGACCTCGCGTTTGGACAGCACGCAGTCGGACGGAATGCGCCGCTTGGTGCGATTGGCCTGCACATAGCCTGCCACAAAGCGCCGCGTGACCATCGCAAAGAGCGCGCTATATTCGGCGAATTCGCGGCTCAGGTCTTCTTTCTGCCGGTCCATGCTGATGAAGCTGGATGCCGAAATCTGGCCGAACGGCAAGTGCGTCGGGATGACGATCGCTGCCTTGCACAGCGAGCGCTTCTCGAAGTCAGCGAGGTCGATCTCGGCAAGGTAGTGGTTGCGCCAGCCTGTGTTAAAGCCATGGCGGTTGACCCAGAAGGGCTCGCTTTCATAGCGGCAGGCGCGCGGCAGCGGCGAATGCAATGCGAGACGATGGTCTTCCCACCAGCGTGCGCCATCATCCAGCCAGCGGAAAACATCGGCATTGAGGATCGTGCCTTCGGCATCGACCATCGGTTCTTTGGAGGAAATATCGTCACAGACAGCGATCTGCATCCCGCGCTCCTGCGCGATTCGTGCGAGATTGACGGCGGCGTCGTGGATATCGTCAGGACAGGTGATATTTACCGAATCAAGCAGTTGTTCAAGGGCGTCGCGGCCCTGCGGGGTACGCAGCTCGACAACATTAAGGGCTGTCATCAGCCTCTCTCCTCTCATTTATCCTCCGGCGCGGGTCATAGCGCAATTTTCGCAAATGTCCTCATATTTTACGTAGGGGAATGCGCGGCGGGGTGAGGCTAGCCAAGGCCCGCAAAGGAGATGGCCGAGCATGAGTTTCGCGGGCGCAAATTTTGGTGTGGTGCTCAAGGCCCTGGCAGGCGCAATCCCGCCCGAACGCCCGGCGCTGATTCACGGGACGCGGCTGGTGCATTGGGGCGAGCTTGACGCGATCACCGATGCGATCGCAGCGGGGCTCAAGGCGCGCGGGCTGAAACCAGGCGACATCGCCGGGCAAATGCTGCGCAACACGCCCGACTATATGCTGGCCTATTTTGGCTGCGCGAAGGCCGGGGTGGTGCCGGTCAATGTGAACTACCACTACAAGCAGCGCGAGCTCGCCGACATTTTCTCGCGCTTCAACCTGAAGGCGGTGTTCACGGAAAGCGATTTTGCGGAGGCTGCCCGCGATGCCATGCCCGAAGGGACGCTGACCGTGGACGTCGGTAGCGCCGTATGGGCGGACTTGTGCGATGCGCCTGTGGCGGCGGACTTTGCGATTCACGATGATCCCGAAGCCCTGTTCCTCACCGCGACCGGCGGGACCACTGGAATGCCCAAGGCGGTGATGTGGCCGATGAGCCAGGCCTGGGGCGCGTTCAGCATCGGGGTGTGGCAGCGTCCGCCCGGCACGCCGCCGCTGGTCACGACTTCGCTTGAGGAGCAGGTGGCGCAGGCCGTCTCAGTCGGCCCGGAGCATCCCGCCAGCACCTCGCCGCTGCTGCTGCTCAGTCCCCTGATGCATGGCGCCGGGCAGTTCACTGCCATCATCCACCTGTTGAAGGGCGGCACGCTGGCACTGCTGCCAGCACCAAAGTTCGATGCCGATCTGGCGCTCGACGAAGTCAAGCGGTTGGGCGCGCGCGGGATGTTTATCGTCGGTGACGCATTCGCGCTGCCGCTGGCAGACCGGCTCGACGCACGTGGCGACGCAGCCGAGGCGCTCGCCTCGCTGCGGTCGCTGACCTCCTCCGGTGCGGTCCTGTCGCCCTCGCTCAAGACCCGTATGATCGGTCATCACCCGGCGCTGATGATTATCGATGCGTTGGGCTCGTCGGAAAGCTCGGGCACCGGCATCGTCATCACCACGGCGGCGGGCAGCACCGGTGGCGGCAAGTTCCAGCCTCTGCCCGGCCGCGAGACCAAGCTGTTTGACGAGCACCTCAATGAAATCCTGCCCGGCACTGACGGGGTGGGGATCGTCGCGCGCACGGGTCCGCTGCCACTCGGCTATCTGGGCGAGGACGAGAAAAACCGCCAGACCTTCCCGGTGATCGGCGGTCAACGCTGGCTGATGACCGGCGACCGGGCGCGCTGGGCGGCGGACGGCAGTCTCGAATTCATCGGTCGTGACAATATGTGCATCAACACCGGGGGCGAGAAAGTCTTCCCCGAAGAGGTCGAGGCGGTGCTGCTCGATCACCCCGCAGTCAAGGATGTGCGGGTGGTGAGCCTGCCCGATCCGCGCTTTGGGCGGAAGGTCGTGGCGGTGGTGCAGCCCGAAGGGACAGCCCCTGCCGCCTTCCAAGCCGCGCTTGATGCCCATGCCCGCGCGGGCCTTGCCGGTTACAAGATCCCGCGCCTCTATATCGTGACCGAGCAATCGCTGCGGCTCAACAATGGCAAGCCGGACTATATGACCGCGCAGTCGCTGGCCGACGCGGCGGCCGCCCCTGTCGCGGGCTGAGCACACGCCCTACGCGGCGATGGCGGCGATGTGATAGCCGCCCGGCACCGCATAGTCCGGGCTCGCGGTCTCGAACCCGGCGACGGTGCCGCGCAGCTTTTCCGCCTCGCGCGCCAGCGATCCTGCCGCCGCATTGCATTGTTCTGCCATCGCCGCGTTCTGCTGCGTGGTGCGGTCAAGGTCGGAGACCACCGCGTTGATCTGGGTGAAGCTTTCGGATTGTTCAGTGGTCGAATCCGCGATCGTCTCAATCGCTGCGGCGAGTTCGATCACCCCGTGATTGATCGCGGCAAAGGCTTCACCGCTGCGTTTGACGAGATCGACACCGTGGGCGATCTGGCCATTATTGGCGGTGATCAGGGTTTTCACTTCGTCAGCGGCCAAGGCGCAACGCTGCGCCAGCGCGCGCACTTCGCTCGCGACCACGGCAAAGCCGCGCCCGGTTTCTCCCGCGCGTGCGGCCTCGACCCCGGCATTGAGCGCGAGCAGATTGGTCTGGAAGGCAATCGAATCGATCACCGTGATGATGTTGGTGATCTCGCGGCTTGATCCCGAGATCTGGTCCATCGCCACCACCGCCTCGGAGACGATCTTGGAGCCTTCGCCGGCCTTTTGATTGGCGTCCTGGATCGCACGCCTTGCCTCGACGGCGGTATCGCTGGTCTGCGACACCCGCATCGTTGCCTGCGAAATTGCGAGCGCGGTTTCTTCAAGATTGGCGGCCTGTTCTTCGGTGCGCCGGGCAAGATCGTCCGAGGCGGAGCGGATTTCGCTCGATCCGGTCGAGATCGTCTCGATCCCCGAGACCACGCTGCTAATCGTGCTATTGAGCGCGCTGACCGAGGAATTGAAGTCGTCCGCGACCTTGGCAAACGCCGTCGACAGCGCGATGCGGTCAACGCTGAGCTTGCCGCGTGCTAGGTCCGCCAGAGCATGGCCCAGCACGTCGTTGAGCTCGCGGATGTTGACGCTCGTATCGAAGAAATAGGAGGACAGCGCGATCTCCATGTCGAGCACCGAGACCTTGACCAGCGTGGCGATCTGGCGCGCCCGCGCCCGTTTCCACGGCAACAGACGCTGCCAGCCGGGGCACACCAGCTCCTCGATCAGATCATCGAGGATGCGAGCATAGCTGCCCATATACCACTTGGGCGGAAGGCCGATCTTGGCGTGGACTTCGCCGATATGCGCGGCCCGGTCGCGGAAATTCTCGTCGATGCCCTTTTCGAAGGTTTCGATCCAATGCCGAGCCTGCGCGTTGCGGGCGCGGTCCATGCTGCGTCCGTCGCTGAACATTCCCGCCAGATCATCACGCGATTTCAGCTCGACGTAGAAATCGTCCAGCGCCCGGTCCATCCGCCGCCGGATTGCCGCAACGATATGGGCATGATCGGGATGCGTGCGCTCGATCTTGTAGAATTCCAGACGTTCACTGAGCGGTCGATGCGCCATTGGTCAAATGCTCCGATGCAAGGGCATCATGCCCGAGGTGGAGCGATAGATGGCGCGGGCAAAACAGAGCTTAGTCGCGGGCTAGGGACTAGCACGAGGAGCACGCCGAAGCCCCGGCGACCGGCGCTTATCCCTGCCACCTGAATTTGCGGCAGGTTTTAGCGGTTGCGCTCGTTACCTCGAACGGCAGAAAAGGGGCAGGGAGCGGGAGGGCCGGTTCACCGCTCCGAACGGCAGCTTTCCACAAATCGCTTGTCAAAACCGGACAGTCCGCTCCCCACCCACGACCGGTCATTCAGGACGAAAGGCGGCAAGCCCGAAAGCTGCCGCAGACTATCGTTCCCGGGCGTAATCTGCCTGCAAAACCCCCGCAATGCGGC
>JBJTTE010000152.1:0-5446 GCA_046080005.1 Erythrobacter sp. | reverse complement strand
TCATAGCCATTGACGGTGTTCCTGCGACCGCCATTAATGTTCGTGATGTTGCCATCAAACGTACCGTAGAAGCCGGTCAGGCGGGCGCTGAGGTTTTCGCCAATCGGGCCGGACAGCGCAGCGCGCAGGCGATATTCCTCGCCTTCGAACAGGTCAGCGTTGAATTCGGCCTCGAACTCGTCGGTGCCGCCTTTGGAGACGATGTTGATGAGACCTGCCGAGGCGTTGCGGCCGAACAGCGTGCCCTGCGGACCGCGCAGCACTTCGAGCCGCTCGATATCGAGCAGGTCAGCAAAGGCCTGACCCGAGCGGCTCAGCACCACGCCATCGACGACCGTGGAGACCGAAGGCTCGGCTGCGACCGAAAAGCTGATCGTGCCCACGCCGCGCATCACGATGGCGCTGTTGGCGCTGGTGGTACCCTTGCGGAAGGTCACCGAGGGGACGACGGTCGAGATACTCTCAAGATTGAAGACCACGGCCTGCGCCAGCCGGTCACCCGAAACCGCGGTAATCGCGATAGGAACGTCCTGAACGTCATCCTTGACCTTCTGGGCGGTGACGACGATTTCCTCGACCTGCGCCATCGCAGGTGCAGTGTGGGCCAGCGCCAGCGAACTGGCAGACAGAGCAAGTGCCCTGAGCGCGAACCGGCGCGCGGAATGGGTGGTGGCAGCCATGGTAATTCTCTCCCCTGGGTGAAGATCAACTCGTCCGCGCGGTCCCAAGCGTGGCCCGCGCTGCGGTCGATCTTTCGGTGGTCGGGTTGCGCTTTCTGCCGCACTATATCAAGCGGTGTCACAACAGGCCAAGGGGCTGGGTCTTGTGGAAAGCCGGGACGGGAATGGTGCAATTGATGCCATGTGAGGGGGGATTTGACCTGCGGCTGGCAGGCCGCGCGATCCTGCGTCACCGGCCTCTTTCCCCCGCGATTTCCGTGGCTTCGGGTGATCCACAAGTGGTGATGGTGCGCGGCAATTTTCGCCTGTCTGACGCAAGTGTGGCAGCAGCGCCACTGTCGCTGTGTGAAGTGGATGAGGCGGGCAAGATGAGCCTCGCGAGCCACGATGGCAGCGCCGCGGTGGCGGTAGAACTTGCACCTGGTGCATCACGGGTCACCTTGCGCGCGCGCGGCGGGCATGATCGGATGACGCTCGACTTCAGTCGTGCACCCGATGATGTGCTGTGGGGTGGGGGCGAGCAGATGAGCTATCTCGTGCTCAATGGCCGCAGCTTCCCGATCTGGACCAGCGAGCCGGGGGTGGGGCGCGAGCCGGGCACGCACCTGACCGATCAGGCGAGCGCTGACGGCTCCTTTGCCGGTGGGGATTACTGGACAACCAGTTATCCCGAGCCGACCGTGCTATGCTCGGGCGGCTGGGCACTTAGCCTTGCCAATGCGGAATATGTCGAGCTTGACGCCAGCCAAGCCGGGCGGCTGCGGGTGCATGTGTGGTCGGGCGACGTCGCCATCGACCTCTTCGAAGGCGCACCGGCCGATCTGGTGCGCCAACTGGGCGCACGTTTCGGCGAACGGCCGGCTTTGCCCGATTGGGCGCTCGGCGGCGCGGTGGTTGGCCTCAAGCAAGGCGAGGCGAGTTTTGCCCGGCTCGATGCGCTGATTGATGCGGGCGCAGCAGTCAGCGGATTGTGGTGCGAAGACTGGGTCGGCATCCGCGAGACCAGCTTTGGGCGGCGGCTGTTCTGGGACTGGCAATGGAACCCCGCGCGCTACCCCGATCTCCCCGCCCGCATGGCCGCCCTCAAGGCGCGCGGCATCCGCTTCCTCGGCTACGTGAACCCCTACCTCGCGGTCGATGGCCCGCTCTACCCGCACGCCGCCGCGCAGGGCTTCTTCGCGCGGCGACTTGATAGCGATGCGCCCTATCTGGTCGATTTCGGCGAGTTCGAGGCAGGGGTGGTGGACTTCACCAATCCCGCCGCCGCCGAGTGGTTCGCCGAGGAGGTGATCGGCAAGCGGATGCTCGATTTCGGGCTCGATGGCTGGATGGCGGATTTCGGCGAATATCTCCCGACCGACCTGCGTCTCCACGATGGCGACCCGATGCAGGAGCACAACCGCTGGCCGGTGCGCTGGGCAGAAGTGAACGCCCGCGCCGTCGCCTCACGCGGCAAGACCGGCAAAGTGCTGTGGTTCATGCGCGCGGGCCACACCGGCGTGCAGGCGCATTGTCCCTTGCTGTGGGCAGGCGACCAGTCGGTCGATTTCAGCCGTCATGACGGCATCGGCACGGTGATCACCGCCGCGCTCTCATCCGGCCTTGTCGGCAATGCTTTCAGCCATTCGGACGTGGGCGGCTATACCAGCCTGTTCGGCAATGTCCGCACCGAGGAGCTTATCCTGCGCTGGTATGAACTTGGCGCATTCAGCCCGGTGTTCCGCACCCACGAGGGCAACCGCCCGGATGACAATCTCCAGATTGATTCCACCCCCGCGCTGATCGCGGGCTTTGTGCGCTGGAGCCGCATCCATGCCGCGCTAGGGCCTTACACGACCTTTCTCGTCATCGAAGGCCGCAAGACAGGCCTTCCCGCCCAGCGCGCTTTGTTTCTCCACTATCCGGATGACCGCGAAACCTTCGCTATTCAGGACCAATATCTCTATGGAATGGACCTGATGTTGGCACCGGTGATCGAGGCAGGGGCGGGCGCGCGGCGGGTCTATCTGCCAGCGGACCAATGGCGGCACGTCTGGACCGGGGAGGACTTTGCGCCCGGCTGGCATGATGTTCCCGCGCCGATGGGCGCGCCACCCGTCTTCTACCGCCCCGACAGCGCCTTCGCGCCGTTGTTTGAAGGCCTCGCAGCATGAGCCGCGCCAATATCCGTGATGTTGCCGCGCGCGCGGGCGTTGCGGTCAAGACCGTCAGCCGCGTGCTCAACGGCCATCCCTATGTCAGCACGGTCGTGCGCGAAAAGGTCGAGACGGCGATGGCCGAGCTTGACTACCGCCCGTCGGTCGCCGCGCGCATCCTCTCTGGCGCAAAGTCCAATCAGGTCGCGCTGATCTACGACAATCACAGCCCCTATTACATGTTCCAGATCCAGAAGGGTTGCTGGGACGTGTGCCACGAGAACGGCATCCGCCTGCTAGCCCAGCCGGTCGATGTCGCCGATCCGCGTGTCGGCGATCAGGTGCGCGGGCTGGTGAGCGAGACCCATGTCGATGGCATCATCCTCTCCTCGCCGGTGACCGACTGCGATCCGGTGCTGCGCGCGCTGGAGGGGATGGACGTGCCATTCGTGCGCATCTCGCCCGGCACCAACCACGCGCTGACCAGCTCGGTGTTCATGGACGATGCGCAGGCCGCCGACGACATGACCACCCACCTGATCAACGCCGGGCACCGCCGGATCGGCTTTATCAAGGGGCACTCGAACCACATGGCCTCGGACGACCGCCTGTTCGGATACCGCCGCGCCCTGGACCGGGTCGGCATCCCGTTCGAGCCGCAGCTGGTGGTCGATGGCGCGTTCGATTTCGATTCCGGGGTAGCGGGCGGACGGGCGCTGCTCGCGCTGCCCGAGCGCCCGACCGCGATCTTCGCCTCGAACGACGATATGGCCGCCGGCGTGCTCGCGGTGGCGCATGACCGGGGGATCAATCTGCCCGCCGAGCTGTCCGTGACCGGGTTTGACGACACCACGCTCGCGCGCACCGTCTGGCCGCCGCTCACCACAATCCGTCAGCCGATGGCGGAACTCGCGCGCACCGCCACCCAAATCCTGATTGCGGGCGGGGATATCACCCAGAAGCGCCTGCCCCACGATCTTGTCGAGCGCGCTTCGGTCGCTCCGCCAAAGAGGAACATCTGATGAGTGAACTGCCCCTGCCACCTGCCACCCGAACGCTCGGGACAAGCGGGATCGAAGTCTCTCCCTTGGCCTGGGGGATGTGGCGTCTGGCCGAGAATGGCCGCACCGCTGCCGATGCGGCGAAGCTGGTCCACGCGGCGCTTGATGCCGGGATCACCTTCCTCGACACCGCTGACATCTACGGTTTCAATGGGGCGGGTGGCTTTGGCGATGCTGAAACGCTGCTCGGCGAGGTGTTGGCCGGGGAACCGGGTTTGCGCGGCCGCATGGTGCTGGCGACCAAGGGCGGGATCATGCCCCCGCTCCCCTATGACCAGAGCGCCGACTATCTGCGCGGCGCGATCGACGCGTCGCTGGCGCGGCTGCAGGTGGACAGTGTGGACCTGTGGCAAATCCACCGCCCCGATATTCTCGCTCACCCGCAAGAAGTGGCGCGGGCGCTGGACGATGCGGTGGCCAGCGGCAAGATTCGCAGCCTCGGGGTTTCCAACTTCACCCAGCCGCAGATCGCCGCGCTCCAGCATTTTCTCGGCCATAAGCTGGTCAGCACCCAGCCCGAAATCAGCCCCTTGCGGATCGACTGCTTCGAGAATGGCGAGCTCGATCAGGCGATGATGCTCGGCCTCACCCCGCTGGCTTGGTCGCCGCTTGGGGGAGGACGGCTTGCCGCACCGCAGACCGCGCGCGACACAGCGGTCGCCGCCGCGCTCGATGCCGTGGTCGAGCCGAAGGGCGTGTCGCGCACCGTCGCCGCCTATAGCTGGCTGATGGCGCACCCTGCCGGGATCATCCCGATCATCGGCTCGCAGAACCCTGCGCGGATTGCGGAAGCAGCAGCGGGGCTCAGCGTGCGCTGGACGCGGACCGAGTGGTACGCGGTGCTGGTTGCGGCGCGCGGCGTGCCACTGCCTTGACCACCAACCCCCCGTTCGGGCCGAGCTTGTCGAAGCCCCGTCCTTCTTGGGATCATGCGGGGGCCACAAAACAATACGGCCCTCCGACAAGCTCGGGGCGAACGCAAATCGGGATGGGAACCAAGCTATGACTGACCAGCAACAATGCGAAATCGCGTGGTTTTCCGCGCTGTGTGACGACGATTACGAATTTCTCGGCGTGCCCGATCAATACCTCCAGTCAAGCTGGGAGCATTGCCGCAACATCGTGCTGCGCGCAGACGAAGCCGGGTTCGACAATATCCTGCTGCCCTCGGGCTATCAGCTGGGCGTCGACACCACGATCTTCGCCGCCGCGGTCGCCACGCAGGTCAAGCGCATCAAGCTCCTCTGGGCGACCCGCATGGGCGAAGACTGGCCGCCGCAGCTCGCCCGCCGCATCGCCACGCTCGACCGCATCCTTGGCCCCAACGCCAGCGGCACCGGCGGGCGCCTCAACGTCAACATCATCTCCTCGGACATGCCCGGCGAAAAGATCGAGAGCGGCCCGCGCTACCGCCGCGGCACCGAGATCATGAAGATCGTCAAGACGCTGCTCAACGGCGAGCACCTGGATTTCGACGGCGAGTTCTACCAGCTCAAGCTTGATCCGCCGCGCATCACCACGCTCTGCGGCAAGTGTCCGCCGTTCTACTTCGGCGGCCTCAGCCACGAAG
>JBJTTE010000151.1:0-3061 GCA_046080005.1 Erythrobacter sp. | reverse complement strand
TGGTGGAAGAGGTGCGCCGCCAGTTCCGCGAGATCAAGGGCATCATGGAAGGCACCGCCAAGCCGGAGTACGGGCGTGCGGTCGACATGCTCACCGCCGCGGCGATCCGCGAGATGCTCGTGCCGTCACTGCTGCCGGTGGTGGTGCCGATCCTGGTCGGCGTCTTCCTCGGCCCGCAGGCGCTGGGCGGCCTGCTGATGGGCACCATCATCACGGGCCTGTTCGTCGCCATCAGCATGTGCACGGGCGGCGGCGCCTGGGACAACGCCAAGAAGTTGATCGAGGAAGGCTTCACCGACGACAACGGCACGCTGCACAAGAAGGGCGGCGACGCACACAAGTCGGCCGTCACAGGCGACACCGTGGGCGATCCCTACAAGGACACTGCCGGCCCGGCCGTCAATCCGCTGATCAAGATCATCAACATCGTGGCGCTGCTGATCGTGCCGCTGCTGCCGATGACCGGCACGGCAAAAGCGCCGGCACACACGGCAGCACCGGCCGCAGTGACTGCGCCCGCCGCCAGCGCCACGCCCGCGACTGCTGCTGCGGCCGTGGCCGTGGCCGTGGCCAGCGCTGCCTCCAAGTGACCGAGGCTTCTCTGCTGGGCAATCAAGCCGCCTGCGGGCGGCTTTTTTGTGGGCTGGGCAGCGGCAGCCCGGCGGATGCCTGAAAGAAGAATGGGCCAGCTTTCTTGCGAAAGCCTGACCCATCTATCTGCGGCCCGTTGATGTACGACGGAATTCTTTGGTCGGGGTGGCGGGATTCGAACTCGCTACCCCTTGCACCCCATGCAATACGAATAAGGCCTGTGGTCGTCCATCGTCGGCCTGAGCATTGGGATCAATCCCTTTTAAGACAAATACTTAGCGACGCACCTTGTCCGTGAACGTCTAGCGTCCGCCCCCGAAAGCCGGCATAATTCTGTTGCCGATTCTGTTGCCGGCGACGATGCAAGGGGTAGCCATGGGACGCACTGCAAGGCTCAGCACGCTCACCGACAGTGACGTGAAGGGCTACGTCAAGGACGCGGCAAAGCAGGCCCCGCTGCACGACGGCGGCGGGCTGTACCTGCGCAAACGCGACGCCGGGGCCTACTGGTATCTGCGGCTGACCGAGCCGGCCACCGGCGCCCAGCAGTGGCACCGGGTGTTTCCCGATGACCCGGCCGGCCACTACCCGCGCAAGACCCTGGCCGATGCCCGCGCCGAGGCGGCGAAGCTCTGGCGCGTCCGGTCTGACGGTCACGACCCCCGGGCACTGCGCCAGCAGCGCATCGAAGCCGAGGCCGCTCAGGCGCGCGCGCGAGACGAAGAGCAGCGGCGGCTGCTGTCCATCCGCGACCTGTTCGACCACTGGGCCCGCGTCGAGCTCGCCCCTCACGTGCGCGCCGATGGCACCAGGCGCGGCCGCAAGGACGGCGGCGACTACATCCGCCAGCAGTTCACCCGGCGCATCTTCCCGGCCCTGGGCGACGTGGCGGCGGCGAACGTCACCAAGGCCGACGTGCTGCGCGTACTCGACGAAGTGACGGCGGCCGGCAAGCTGCGCACGGCGAACGTGCTGCTGGCGGCACTGAAGCAAATGTTCCGGTTCGCTCTTTCGCGCGAGATCGTGCCGGCGAACCCGCTCGACGTGCTGGCAAAGCGCGATGCCGGCGGCAAGGAAACCGAGCGCGACCGCGTGCTGGCCGACGACGAGATCAAGGCTCTGGCGGCGGCGTTGCCGGCAGCGCGGATGAACCCGCGCAGCGTGGCGGCCGTGTGGTTGATCCTAGCGGCCGGCGCGCGCGTGGGCGAAGTCATGGGCGCCACCTGGGCCGACGTGGACACCCAGCGCGCCACCTGGCACTTGCCCGAAACCAAGAACGGCCGAGCGCACACCATCCACCTGTCGGCCTTCGCGCTGGCGCAGTTCGCCACGCTGGCGCAGCACCGGGAGAACGACAAGAAGGGCAACCCGCTGCCGTGGGTGTTCCCGAACTCGGCCGGCGACGGGCCCGTGTGCGTGAAGAGTTTCGGCAAGCAGTTGGCCGACCGGCAGCGCCCCCCGGCCCGCCGGCTGGCACACCGCAGCACCCGCACCGATGCGCTGGCGCTGCCCGGCGGCCGGTGGACGGCGCACGACCTCCGGCGCACGGCGGCCACGCTCATGGCCGGCCTAGGCATCAGTGGCGACGTGATCGACGAATGCCTCAACCACGTGATCGAAAGCCGCGTCCGCCGCACCTACATCCGCAACCGACGGCCGGAAGAGCAGGCCCGCGCCTTCGATGCCCTAGGAAGCCGTCTGCAGGCTCTGGCGGGCGGCGTCGCCGAATCGTCGAACGTGGTGGCGCTGGACACGGTTCGTGCTGCATAGAGGGTGGCATGATCGATCACAGAATTCACGGTAGGAGGGAAGTGAAATGAATCGACTTGCCGCAGGCGTCTTCAGTGGCATAGCGTTAGCCGTAGCCTCCGCGCACTTGCAAGCCTCGGTTGTCACGCGCTGCACGAATCCTTCGGGTCATGCGTACTTCTACAGTGGCGGGATAGTTCCGGCGACGAACGCGGGCTGGCAACGCGACGGGATTTCCAACGGCCAGTACCTGCTGCTTCGTGACAAAGACGGCGGTTTCGACGTCGTTTACTCTGACGCGATGGGACGAACCGTGAGCACAAAGGAGGATGGGGGAACAGTCCTGATTGCTCACGATGCCGAGGAAAAGATCGTGCTGCTGGTGATCTACCCGAGGATGAACATCGAGACTTGGATGTTCATGATCAACAGTCGCGGAGTAGGGAAAGTGTCTGTTTCACAGGCACGTTTCGGCGATGAAGCAGTTGCTCGGAAGCACTCGCTTATGGCAGGGGATTGCCGAAGGTAGATGCCGGCTGTCGCGCCTAGGCTGATCCCCGAACACCCGCAACCCTGGCGGGCTGGCGCGACTCCTTACAGGGGTGCGCGAGGGGCGCATGGCTATCAACCTGCCAACGCGGCGGTACTTGACCTTTGCAGAGTTGCAGACTCGTTGGCGTTGCGAGACGAACGACATACGGGATCTGATTTGTTCGGGAAC
>JBJTTE010000150.1:0-9634 GCA_046080005.1 Erythrobacter sp. | reverse complement strand
CATTTTCCTCTCAGCCGTACTCATCGTCGCCGCCATCATCTGGTGGGCCAATTGAGTCCCGACCCTAATGTCGATCTTGCCCTGTGCGGCGAGCATCTGGACGGCCCGGCAGGTGATCGGTTTGGTGATCGAACCGATGGGAAAACGGGTATTGGCTGTGACGGAGCGGCCGGTTTCGACCTCGGCCACGCCAAAGCCCTTCTGGTAGATGATCTTGCCATTGCGCGAGACAGCGATGGCCATGCCTGGGAACGGCCCCGAAGCGAGCGCCTCGCGCGCAACCTCATCGGCACGCGCCTCCAGAGAGGTTGCTTGAGCGACTGGTGGCGCGGCTTGGGCGAGGCCAACCGCGTCCTCGGCTGCACCGCCGCTCGCCACCAGGGCAAACAGTGCCGAGCACGCCAAACCAACAACCGATATCCGCATAGACTGACCTCTGAAATCTAACGATGAAAGGCACTATCTTGGTGTTTCAATCAGCTTTGCAGTTCAATCAGGCACTTGGCGCATAGGCCCTGCGAAAACAACGGCATTCGCTGGTCCGATGGCCAGAACCAGCCGGCTTGGCCCATGCCTCCGCGTGTGCGCTCCGACAGCCAGCCGTGGCGCTTGAGAAGTGCGATTGGAACACGTCCACTCCCCCAATCACCCCCTCAGCGCCGCCCGCATATTGGACCAAAGCGCAATCCCGCTTGATGTCTCTGCGTGATTGCCATCGCCCCTATGCAGCACTAGATACCGCAGCGGTTTTTCCATTGTGATGCGAGGACGAACATCATGAGCCAGCTTTCCCCCGCCGATCCTGTCGTGATCCTCTCCTATGCCCGCACCCCGATGGGCGCGATGCAGGGTGCGCTGTCCGAGGTTGCCGCGACCGACCTTGGTGCGATTGCCGTCAAGGCTGCGGTCGAGCGCGCCGGAGTGGCGGGTGAGGATATTGACCGTGCCTATATGGGCTGCGTGTTGCCGGCCGGCCTCGGCCAGGCTCCGGCCCGGCAGGCCGCGATCAAGGCCGGTCTGCCGCTCTCGGTCGAGGCGACCACGGTCAACAAGGTCTGCGGCAGCGGGATGCAGACCGTCATCATGGGCAGCGAGGCGCTCGCCAGCGGCACGATCGACATGGTGATTGCAGGCGGCATGGAGAGCATGACCAATGCGCCCTATCTGCTCAAGAAGCACCGCTCGGGCGCGCGGCTGGGGCATGATACGGCCTATGACCATATGTTCCTCGATGGGCTCGAGGACGCCTATGAGCCGGGCCGGGCGATGGGAACCTTTGCCCAAGAAACCGCGAATGCCTACCAGATGACCCGCGAGGACATGGACGCCTATGCGATCGAATCCCTCGCCCGCGCCAACCGCGCGATTGCGAGCGGAGCCTTTGCCGACGAAGTGATTCCCGTCACGGTCTCGACCCGCGCGGGCGACGTGGTGGTCGAGCATGATGAAGCGCCCTCGAAGGGCCGTCCCGACAAAATCCCGCAATTGAAGCCTGCCTTCGCCAAGGACGGGACGATCACGGCTGCCACCTCGAGCTCGATTTCGGACGGTGCGGCGGCGCTGGTGCTGACCCGCGCGAGCGTGGCCGAGGCCAAGGGGCTGACGCCGGTTGCGCGCGTTGTTGCCACTGCTGGCCATGCCCATGCACCCGCGCAGTTCACCACCGCGCCGATTCCCGCGATCCAGAAGGTGCTGGCCGGTGCCGGTTGGGGTGTCGACGATGTCGATCTGTTCGAGGTCAACGAGGCCTTCGCCTGCGTCGCGATGTTCGCGATGCGCGATCTCGGCATTCCGCATGAGAAGATCAATGTGAACGGCGGCGGGACGGCGCTGGGTCACCCGATCGGTGCGTCTGGCGCGCGGATTCTCGTGACGCTGATTGGCGCGCTCAAGGCGCAGGGCAAGACGCGCGGTGTCGCTTCGCTGTGCATCGGCGGCGGGGAAGCGACGGCGGTCGCGGTGGAACTGGTCTGAGGCCGGCCTGAGGCTTTTCGTCCGGCGGCTGGTCGTGGTCGCCGGGCTATTTGTCGACGGGTTATTCGTCGCCGACCTATTCGTCTCCGGCCTATTCGTCTCCAGGTAGTGCTTCGATTCCCCACAGCCGGGTTTGCGCGATCCAGCCCTTCATGCGCTGACCTTCTTCGCGCTGCTTGGGGCTGGCGAGGTCAACCTCGCACCAACCTGCGCGGCAGGTGCCGAGCCGCCCGGCGACGCCCGGCTCGGAACGCCATTTGATCGCAGCCGTGGGCGATGGCCCGGCGCGCAGCTCAGCGAGCCCGGTGCCGATCACCAGCGCGCCGCGGGCCGGATTGAGCTGATTGGCTGCGATCCAGCCCTGCGTGCCCTCGTGATCCTCGACGAGGCGCCAGCCTTCGCGAATGCGCACCACCTTCACCGGCAGGCTCTCGCGGCTATAGACCCAGGCGATCGGATATTCGGCGCTCGGCCCAACGCGCATGTTAACCTGATTGTAGCGCAGGCTGGCCCAGTAGGGAAGCGTGCGATCTTGCGCGCGCAGCGGGGCGAGCGATCCAACACATACGGCGAGCGTGAGGGCGAAGATCGTGAAGATGCTGCGGTTCGGCATAGTCCCATTGGTAACCCCTTGGCGAAGGGATTCAAGCGGTGCGATAGGGATCGCGGCTTGACCGCCAAGCCCCTCAGGCATTAGCCGATAGTGCATGACCCAGCGCCCTCCCCGCCCGCTCGCCGCGCCGCCGCGCGTGATTGTCACCCGCCATCTGATGCCGGCGGTCGAGGCGCGCATGCGCGAGCTGTTCGATGTGGTGCTCAACGAGGCTGACGTGCCGCTTACCCGCGATCAGCTCGCTGCCGCGATGCAGGATTGCGATGTGCTCGTGCCGACCGTGACTGACCGCATCGATGCCGCGCTGATCGCCGGTGCCGGCGAGCGAATGGGCCTGATCGCGAACTTCGGTGCCGGGACCGAACATATCGAGCTTGCAGCAGCAGCGCAGCGCAAGATCATCGTCACCAATACACCCAGCGTTTTCACCGATGATACAGCTGACCTCACGATGGCAGCGATCATCGGCGTGCCGCGCCGGATCCGGGAAGGCACCGCGCTGGTGCGCCGGGGCGAATGGACCGGTTGGGCGCCCTCGGGCCTGCTCGGACGCAAGCTTGCTGGCAAGGTGCTCGGGATTATCGGGATGGGCCGCATTGGTCAGGCCGTCGCCCACCGCGCCCGCGCTTTCGGACTCGAGATCGCCTATACCAACCGCAAGCGCCTACCTGAAGCGATCGAGCGGATGCTCGGTGCGCGCTTTGTCGACAATGTTGACAGCCTGCTCGCCGAAGCCGACATCCTTACGCTGCACTGCCCACTCACGGAGGAAACGCGGCATCTTATCGATGCACGCAGGCTCGCGTTGCTGAGGCCCGGCAGCAGCATCGTGAACACCGCGCGCGGCGAGCTGATCGATCAGGAGGCGCTGATCGCTGCTCTGAATTCCGGTCACCTCGTAGGTGCGGGTCTCGATGTCTATCCGAACGAGCCGCAAGTCGACCCGCGCCTGATCGCGCACCCCAATGTCATGACCCTCCCCCACATCGGCAGCGCGACCGCCGAGGGGCGCGAGGATTCGGGCCATAAGGTGATCGCCAATATCCGCATGTGGGCCGACGGCCACCGCCCGCCCGATCAGGTGCTGACGGCGCTGGTGCGGGCATAACTGTCGCTATCGCGGCGCGATCAGACTTTAGTCCCCCGTCAAAATCCGCTCGACCAGTTCGCCCACGCTCGGGGTGTAGCCGTTCGAGTAAAACGGATCTTGCTTGAAGCGGTAGGCAGCATGCCCGGCGAAGGCGAGGTTCTTGTCGGGATCATCGCCATGGGCAATGTCCTGCAGGGTCTTCTGGATGCAGAAGCTGCGCGGATCAGCGAGGCGCCCGGTGGTATTGTCGTCGTGATCCTTCCAGCTCGAAAAGCCGCAGTGTGACAGGCAGCCCATGCAATCTTGCTGGTCTTTGCGGATCGTGTCGCGCGAATCCGGTGTGACGAACACGATCGTGCCATCTGGTGTCTTGAGCGCTTCGGTATGGCCGGCGCGCATCCACATCTCAGCCCTCACCTTGTCGTCGGGCTTGACCCAGAAGCTCCTCGCCTTGCCATCTTCGCCGAGCTGGACAGCGCCCTCCTCCTCATCGCGCTTGAAAAACGGGATCTGCCGTTCGGACCGGTGCATCAGATCATAGAGGAAGGGGGTCTTGACCGCGCTCGAATAGAAGCCGGTTGGCGAGAACTTGTGGAGCAGCACGTCGCCAGGTTCGACAGTACGCAGCATGTCCTTCCAGATCTGTGGGATCGGGCTTTCGCGCGTAAGCAGCGGACGCGTGCCGAACTGGAAAGCGATCTTGCCGAGTTCGGGATTGTCGATCCAGTCGTTCCATTCGCGCAGGTACCACACGCCGCCCGCCATCACGATCGGGACATCGTCCGAAACGCCCTCAGCCCGCATGGTCTCGCGCAGCGCCTTGACGCGGGGGAATGGGTCCTCCGGCTTGGTCGGATCTTCGGCGTTTGACAGGCCATTATGGCCGCCCGCCAACCATGGATCTTCGTACACCACCGCCGCCATGAGCTCGGAGACTTTGTGATAGGATCGCTTCCACAGCGCCCGAAAAGCGCGCGCGGAGCTTATGATCGGCAAGTAGTTGACGTTGAACCGCGCCGCGATCTCGGCGAGCTTGTAGGGCATCCCCGCCCCGCAAGTGACACCGGTCACCATCCCGCGCGTGCGTTCGAGCACGCCTTCGAGCACCGCCTGCGCGCCGCCCATTTCCCACAGCACGTTAATGTTAATAGCGCCCATTCCATTGGCGATGTCATAGGCCTTCCTGACCTGTGTGGTCGCCCCTTCGATAGCGTAGTGGATCAGCTCCTGGTGCCGTTCGGCGCGGGTAGCGCCGCGATAGATCTGAGGGATTGCGCGGCCGTCTGGGTCATAACTATCAGCGTTGACCGCGCTGACCGTGCCAATCCCGCCGGCCGCTGCCCATGCCCCGGAGCTTGCGTGGTTGGTCGCCGAAACGCCCTTGCCGCCCTCAACAAGCGGCCATACTTCTCGCCCGCCGTAGACGATCGGGCTTAATCCTTTGAACAATGAACATTCCCCTGAGCGCCCCTGCGGCGACACATTTCGCACGTTTGCCATAATGCGGCCGTTGCCCCACCGCAACCTAGCGCAAAGACCAGAGCGTTAGCCTGCTTCGCAGACCTTGATCGCCTCGGGCTCAGCGCGCTTGGTGCCGCGCGCGAATTTGGCTACGTAGCTCTTGATGTCAGGCCGTTCGATGTATTCCACCAGAATATAGCCAACCGCTTCGAACTCACAAAACAGCAGCGTATGGGGCAAGCCGTGACGACCAACCGGGCTTTCGGCTTCCACGACAATGATCTGCCCCCCGGCGTTGAGCGCGGGCCACATGTTCCACAGGAACGCATAGGGCTCGGTAACCTCATGGTACATGTGCACCATGAAGATCCGGTCGAAACTGTCGGGCGGCAACTGCGGATTGTCTGCCACCCCGAACTTGATCGAGATATTCTCTAGCCGCTCACGTTCGACCCGGCGGCCAAGCCGGTCTAAGGCTTCGCGGCTGATGTCCTGCGCCAGCACGCGGCCATCCGCGCCCACCTGTTCAGCCAGACGGACGGTATAATAGCCGTCGCCCGCACCAATATCAGCTACGGTCATGCCTTGCCGGATATCCGCAAGCTCCATCACGACCTTGGCCTCGCTGCGCTCCTCCCGTTCATTCTCATTTACGAATTGGCTCGACACGACCGCGGAGATAGGCCGATCCGCCATGGGGAAGCCGAGCGCGGTTTCCGGACGGCTCGGGTCTGCTGGCTTCAGCACATCACAGCCCGGCAGCACCGCCGCCATGAGGAGCGCTGTAACCGCTAGAAGCGTGTGTCGCGACCGCACTTGTGCTTACTCCACGTCCTCAATTTCGACCTTCTCTCCCGTGACCCGCTGAGCCAGTGCGGCAGAGATGAAGGGATCGATCGCTCCATCCAGGACCGCATCAGGCGAGGTGGCCACCACGCCGGTGCGCAGGTCCTTGACCATCTGGTAGGGCTGCAGAACGTAGGAGCGGATCTGATGCCCCCAGCCAATGTCGCTTTTGGCCGAATGCTCGGCACTGGCCGCTTCCTCGCGCGCGCGCATTTCCGCCTCATAGAGCCGCGCCTTGAGCATGTTCATCGCGATATCGCGGTTCTTGTGCTGGCTGCGGTCCTGCTGGCTGGCGACGACGATGCCGGTGGGCTGGTGAGTGATGCGCACGGCAGAATCGGTGGTATTGACGTGTTGACCGCCGGCACCGGATGCGCGGTAGGTATCGATCTTGAGGTCAGCCGGGTTGATGTCGATCTCGAAGCTGTCGTCGATCACCGGATAGACCCACACGCTTGAGAAGCTGGTATGGCGGCGGGCCGAGCTATCGTAAGGACTTATGCGAACAAGACGGTGCACGCCGCTCTCGGTCTTGGCATAGCCGTAGGCACCGTCGCCCTTGATCAGCAAGGTCGCCGACTTGATCCCGGCCTGTTCGCCCGACTGATATTCGACCGTATCGACCTTGTAGCCGCGCCGTTCGGCCCAGCGCGCATACATGCGCAGGAGCATTTCAGCCCAATCCTGGCTCTCGGTCCCACCCGCCCCGGCGTGAATTTCCAGATAGGTGTCGTTGCCGTCAGCCTCGCCCGACAGCAGCGCCTGAACCTTGTCGGCGTCGGCGCGGTCAGCGAGCCGCTCCAAGGTCTGGAGACCATCCTCGACAATGGATTCCTCGCCCTCGGCTTCTCCCAACTCGATGAACTCGACCGCATCGGCCATTTCAGCGGCGATCTCGTTGACCGTGTTGACCGCCGTCTCCAGCGTCTTTTGCTCGCGGCTGATCGCCTGCGCCTGCTTAGGGTTATCCCAGAGGTTGGGATCCTGCACCCGCGCGTTAAGCTCATCAAGACGGCGCTGCGCCCGCTCCCAGTCGAGCGACAGGTGCACCAGCGCCAGTGCCGCCTCGATCCGGTTGATATAGGCATGGGCCTCGGCCCGCATGGTCTATCCTTCAGTCAGGCAAAAAAGTCGGCCCCGCTTAGCGTCGACGGCGCGATTGTAAAGCGATCCAACCGAAGCGTGACGGCCTACTTCTTGAGCGCGCGCACGGCAGCAAGCGTCTTTTCGACGTGCCCGCGATAATCAGAATCGGATTGGACCGCGACGATCCGTCCATCGCGCGCAATCACATAGGAGGTGCGCTTCGACAGGCCCGAAGTGCCCATCGCCACATCATATGCAGCAATCACCTTGGTCGAAGCGACGCCGACCGGAAAGGCATCCCGGCACTCTTCGCGGCTGAACCGCTTGAGGGTAGCGATATCATCGTTCGACATGCCTATAACACTTGCGCCCGCCGCCTTGAACTTGGGCATCGCCTCGGCAAAAGCATTGGCTTCAAGCGTGCAGCCTTGGGTGAAGGCTTTGGGGTAGAAATATAGCACCACAGGCCCCTGCGAGAGCGCGGTGGTCAGGTTGAACCCGAACTCCTCCCCGGCAAGTGCGGCCCGGGTCGCAAAAGCTGGTGCTTTGGCACCCTGCAGCAGCTCGGCCGAGGCGCTCGACACGGCAAATGCGCCAAGCCCGGATAGGGCAATCGCCGCAAGGGCGATGAAGCGAGAGTTTTTCATACGGCGCAAATCCCTATGCCCGGCCGGTGGTTCCGAAACGCATCAGTAAATCGCGCTCCCTTCCTCAAACTCCACAGGCTCATCGGGGGGCGCATCGACCACGGCACTCTTGGCACTCTTTCTTCCGGCCCGGATCAAGGCGAGGATTTCGTTGCGCTTGGCGGTGATGGCGTCCTTCGCGGTATAGCGCTCCGGCTCGGAATTCGGCTTGAAGGCCTCCCAGATGATCGCGGATTTGGGATCATCGGTCGGCCAACCCTCAAACACACGCTTGCCAGAGCGCCGGTCAATACGCACCATTTGCACGCCCTGCGGCGCAACTGCCGGGAGATCGGACCACTTGGGTTTGGTCTTTTCGATCAGGCTCTTGATGATCGGAGCTGCAATCGTGCCGCCGAACGCATAGCCTCCCATGTTGCGGGGGGTATCATAGCCCAAATAGGCGCCCGCGATCAGCTGCTGGGTGCCACCGATAAACCAGACATCCTTTGGTCCGGTGGTTGTCCCGGTCTTGCCGAACAGGGGCAGACCAAGCGGATTGAGCACCGTAGCAGTGCCGCGGCTGACTGCGCCGCGCAGCATGTGCATCACCTGAAAAGCGGTGCGCGCATCCATCGCCTGCGCCCCCTTGATGCCAAAGCGCGGCATCGGCTTGCCATCCCACTTGGGCATGTTGCAGCCAAGGCAATCTCGCGTGTCGGCGCGCCACAGCACCTTGCCCCGGCGATCCTGCACGTAATCGATCAACGTCGCAGGGTTCAGGCGCCCGTGATTGGCCAGTGCGCTATAGGCTGCAACCATCTTCACCAAGGTGGTCTCGCCCGCCCCCAGTGCGGTCGCGGGATAGGGCGGGAACTTGCCGATACCAAGCTTCTCGATCCCCTGGACGACGTTCTTCATGCCGGCCGTCATGCCGATCTGCACGGTCGTGATATTCTGCGACTGCTCGAGCCCAAAACGCATCGGATGCTGCCCGCCGCTGCCTGAGCCGCGGATGCACTTTTCGCCGAGAGCGGCGCCCTGATAATAGCAGAAGCGCGAGTTATCGATCTGGCTCGACGGGGTCATCCCGTTGTCGAGTCCCGCCGCGTAGACGAAAGGCTTGATGGTTGAACCGGGTTGACGCATCGCTTGGGTTGCGCGGTTGAAGTCTGACAGGCGATTGTCAAATCCGCCTTGCATCGCCAGCACTCGGCCCGTCTGCGCGTTCTCGACCACCAGCGCACCCTGAGCTTCGGGGATGGTGCGGACATTCCAGCTATTGCCTGCAGGGCTCGCCGCAATGACGTCGCCGGCCTTGAGAGCGTTGGGCAATCCGCCGAGTGGCGCTTCACTGCCGTCAGCAAACCCGATCCGCGCAGTCTGGCCGCTGCGGCGCGTAACCACGCCAACTTGCCAGTCCTTGTAGCTGATCCCGAGCGGTGAACTTTGCAGCTGGCTCGCCCAATTGCCCTCGCTCAGGTCAATCGTGCCGATTGGGCCGGACCAAGCCCGACCACCGTGATAGCGCAAAAGCCCCTCGCGGAGCGCATCTCGCGCTGCCAATTGCATCTGCGGATCAAGGCTGGTGCGGACCCACAATCCGCCAGCATAGACCGAGTTGGGGCCACCTTCCGCTGTCTCGCCAAATCGTTCGATCAGTTCGCGGCGCACCTCTTCAAGAAAGTAACCGGCATCGACGCTGCGCTCGCTGCGCTGGGTGACGAGGCCAAGCGGCTTGGCAGCCGCTGCGGCCCGCTCGGCTCCGGTGATAAAGCCATTCGCTTCCATCTGCTCGAGCACGAAGTTCCGGCGATCAAGCGCGGCCTGCTCCTGACCCCTGCGGCCATAGCGTTCGGGCGCCTTGGGCAAAATCGCAAGAAACGCCATCTCATGCAGTTCAAGCTGGTCGACATCCTTGTCGAAATAGGCGCGTGC
>JBJTTE010000149.1:0-4959 GCA_046080005.1 Erythrobacter sp. | reverse complement strand
GCCCGCATCTATGGCGGGTCGAACGAGATCATGAAGATGCTGATCGCGCGTTCCATGTGAGCGTGCCCGCATCCGCGGGCACGTCCTCGGTGCGTTTCGATCCTTGCAGGATCGAGCACCTGCGGGCGGGCTGTCGCCCTTGCGGGCCTGTGGCCCGATGGCCCCTTTTTCCGAGCCTGCCTCCGCAGGTGCGTCCTCGGCGCTGTTTCCGCCGCTGCGCGGCAGAGCGCCTGCGGCTCGCGCGCGGTCGCGCTTGCGGGCCTGCGGCCCGAAATCGTGGCCAAGAGTGATCTTGCCCTGCGAGGCGCGCCAGATTAGGCGCATCCCATGCAATTCACCCGCCTGCCCCACCCCGCGCCCACGCCCGACGACCTCCGGACGCAGCTTGTTGCCGATCCCGGTTTCGGGACAGTGTTCACCGATCACATGGTGGTGATCGAATATGACGAGGCGCTCGGCGGATGGCAGACGCCGACCATCGGCCCGCGTGAGGCGATCCCGCTCGATCCCGCAGCGGCCGTGCTTCACTATGCGCAGGAAATCTTCGAGGGGATGAAGGCCTATCGCCACCCCGACGGCCGCCTTGGCCTGTTCCGGCCCGAAGCCAACGCCGCGCGCTTCAATGCCTCGGCCGACCGGCTCGCCATGCCGCATCTCCCGCCCGAACTGTTCATCGGCGCGATCCGCGCGCTGCTCGAGATTGACGGCAACTGGTACCCCGCAGTCGAGGGTGGCTCGCTCTATCTGCGCCCCTTCATGATCGCGACCGAGGCCTTCCTCGGCGTGCGTCCGGCCAAGAAGTACAAGTTCATCGTCATCGCAAGTCCGGCGGGCAACTATTTCAAATCCGGCGCCAAAGCGGTGAGCATCTGGATTTCCGAATACACCCGCGCCGCGCCCGGCGGCACCGGCGCGGCCAAGTGCGGCGGCAATTATGCCGCGAGCCTCGTGCCGACCGGACAGGCCTTTGCCATGGGCCACGATCAGGTGCTGTTCCTCGACGCGGTGGAGCGCAAATGGGTCGAGGAGCTGGGCGGCATGAACCTGTTCTTCGTCTTTGCTGACGGCACCGTGATCACCCCGCCGCTGACCGGCACAATCCTCCCCGGCATCACCCGCGACAGCCTGATGGCGCTGCTGGGCGAGCAGGGCCTGACCGTCTCCGAAGCCCCTTACTCCATCGACCAATGGCGCGATGACGCAGCGAGCGGCCGGCTGGTCGAGGTGATGGCCTGCGGCACCGCAGCCGTGGTCACTGCGGTCGGCAAGGTTGCGGGACCGGACGGTGATTTCACCATCGGCGCGGGCGGCATCGGCCAGACCACCGCAGCCTTGCGCGAAGCCCTTGTTGGCATCCAGACCGGCCGGATCGCGGACACGCATGGCTGGGTGATGCGGGTGTAACGCATGGTTGATCCGTCCCGCCAGCACTGGTGGCGTGAGGTCGTACCGGTATTCGCCTTGCTGGCTGCTGCCATGGCGGGGTTGGGCGCGTTGTCCGCATACCGGAACGAAGCACCAACGGCGCAAGCCCCCGAGATCGTCTATGGCGAGCTTCGCGAGTTTCGACGCGGCAGCACCCGCCATTTGCCCGACGGCCCCTATCTTCTGGTGTCGTTTCCGGTTCGGAGCATGCGGTATCTCAAGGTCGGTGACCGGGATGATCGTGGCTGTCGCACCGGAAGCCGGGTGGCGGTCGAACGCAGAGGGTCAAGGCTCTCGCTGGCACCGACAGTGTGCCCCGATCAACGGGATCGGGCACGGTGAGCCTCGACTGCCGCTCAGAGGATGGCGTGTTGGTCGCCGCGCTCTACCAGTTTACGCCTTTTCCCGATCCCGAAGCCCTGCGAACGCCTTTGCTTGCCGCCTGCGAGGCGCATGGGATCAAGGGCACGCTGCTGCTCGCCCACGAGGGGATCAACGGCACGATAGCGGGTGCGCCGGAGGGTCTGAAGGCGGTGCTCGCCCACATCCGCGCGCTGCCGGGGTGCACCGATCTCGACGTGAAGTTCTCTGCCGCCCCCGATATGCCCTTCCACCGCCTGAAGGTCCGCGTGAAGCGCGAGATCGTCACCATGGGCGAGCCGGACATCGACCCCACTCTCAGCGTCGGAACCTATGTCGATGCGGCTGACTGGAATGCGTTGATCGCCGATCCCGATACGCTGGTGATCGACACCCGTAATGACTACGAGGTCGCGGTCGGCACCTTCACCGGCGCGGTCGATCCGCAGACGCCAAGCTTCCGCGATTTCCCCGCATGGTTCCGCGCGCACCGCGAAGCACTGCTCGACGGCAAGAAAAAGGTCGCCATGTTCTGCACCGGGGGCATCCGCTGCGAGAAATCGACCTCCTTCCTGCGCGCCGAAGGGATTGCGGACGTCTATCACCTGCGCGGAGGCATTCTCAAATATCTCGAGCAGGTGCCGGAAGAACAGAGCCTATGGCAGGGCGAATGCTTTGTCTTCGATGAGCGCGTGACGGTCCGCCACGGGCTCGAACAGGGCACCTTCCAGCTGTGCCGCGCCTGCCGCCACCCGCTCGATGCTGCGGCGCTGGCCCATCCCGATTATGAGGAAGGCGTGAGCTGCCCCGCCTGCATCCACGAACGCAGCGCGCAGCAGCGCGCGGGCTATGCCGAACGTCAGCGGCAGGAGGCTCTGGCAAAGGCACGCGGCGAATTGCACGTCGGCGCGGTGCGGCCGCCGAAACCGTGAGCCTGCCGATCCTCTATTCCTTCCGCCGCTGCCCCTATGCGATGCGGGCGCGCATGGCGCTGTGGGTGGCGGGGGTGCAGGTGGGGCTGCGCGAGGTCAAGCTCGCCGCCAAGCCGGCTGCGCTCATCATGGCCAGCCCGAAGGCGACGGTGCCGGCGCTGGTGCTTCCCGATGGCACGGTAATCGACCAGAGCCTCGACATCATGCGCTGGGCGCTGGGGCAGAACGATCCCGAAGGCTGGCTGGCGGGCGATGACGCCACGCTGATCGCGGTGAATGACGGGGCGTTCAAGCACCATCTCGACCGCGCCAAATATCCAGGGCGCTACGAAGAGGACGGACAGAGCGATCACCGCGCCGCCGCCCTCGCCCTGCTTGCCCCTCTCGAGGACAGGCTGGAGCGCGCGCCTTACCTTTGCGGCGAGACCCGCAGCCTCACCGACATCGCGCTGCTGCCCTTCATCCGCCAGTTCGCCGCGATCGACCTCGCGTGGTTCGCCGCCCAGCCCCTTCCCCGCCTGCAAGGCTGGCTCGGCGGCTTGCTCGCCTCCGAGCTGTTCGTAACGGTGATGGGCAAATTCGCGCCGTGGGCCGAGGGCGATGCACCGGTGCTGTTCGGCCCCTGACCATCGCCCCGCCCTCGACGTTCGCGCGAAAATGTGGTTCACTTGCGCGCAGGGGCAAAAGGGGGCGCATGGCGACGGGCGAGGCCGAACTGGTTGCGATCATCCGTGACGTCAACGCGCAATACGCAGCCCTGTTCGCGCAGGTCATTACCATCAACTTCGCTATGATCGTCGCGGTTTTCTATTTCCTCCACCGCGCACCGATGCGGCTGAAGCTCGCCAGCTTTGTGTTCTACGCCGTGGGGATGCTGACGTTGATCGGGCTGATGCTGCAGCAGGCCAACCTCAAGGCACTGGCGTTGAAGGGTCTTGCGGCCCTTCCGGAGAACGCACGAAGCACGGTCGGTGCGGGGCTGCTGGTGGTCAACGAGGGCTGGCTGTTCACCGCCTCGCGCCTGTTTCTCAACTGCTCGCTGTGGGTGCTCTTCGCGGTGATCGCCTACCTGCTGTTCTGGTGGAAGGGCGAGCAGCCTCCGCCCCCGCCCAATCAGCCCACTGCGACGGACTGACATACCGCCAGCCCCTCCCGGAACGCATCGACCAGCCAGCTTGCCGCCGCGCCGAGCCGCATGTCGCGCCGCCACAGCGCATTGAGAGTGTAATGCGCGCCCGGCTTTTCGGGCAGATCGAGTGCCACCAGTGCGCCGCTCGCCAGATCGCCCGCCACCATCGCGCGCGGCATATTGCCCCAGCCGAGACCCTCCTTCAGCAAGGAATGCTTCGCGCCTAGGTCTCCCAAGCGCCAGGTCAGCGGGCTGAGCACCGAAAACGCGCGGCCCTCGGTCAGCGGTGAGCGGTCAGTCAACACCAGCTGCAGGTGGCGGCGGCTCTCACCCGGGGCGACACCGGGGCGCGCCAGCGGGTGGGAGGGCGCGGCGACGGGAATGAGGTCGATCTCGCCGACCGCTTGCCGTTCCAACGCGGGGTTGTCGCCGCTCACGGGGCCACCAATGGCGAGTTGCGCCTCGCCCGCAATCAGGCAGGCAGCGACTGCACCCAGCCCCTCGATCCGCAAGGTCAGCGCGCAGGTCGGGAAGATCCGCCGGAACTCGCCGAGCACCCGCGCGGTCACCTCGCCCGGCATCATCACATCGACCACCAGCGTCAGCGAAGGCTCCTGCCCGGCATGGAGCGAGCGCGCTTTCGCCAGCAGCGCATCGACCCCGTCCGCCACCCCGCGCGCCTCGGCCAGCAGGCCCTCGCCAGCCGCCGTCAGCACCGGGCGGCGCGAGCCTTCGCGCGCGAACAGGCTCAGCCCCAGCTGCGCTTCCAACTGCGCGATCCCGTAAGACACCGCCGAGACCGCGCGCCCCTGCGCCTTGGCCGCGCCGCCAAAGCTGCCGTGCTCGGCCACGGCGATAAAGATGCGCAATTGATCGAGGGTCGGTTCACCAAGCTTCATCCCGCATATGTTCAGATATTCCGAACATCTTGGCAAGTTTTATCGCACTTATCCGCACAAACCTGTCGGCCTATCAGGCGTTCACCAACCAAGGAGATACGCCATGATCGAACTGTGTCCCTTCAACACCCTCGGTGCCGCCAACCACGGCTGGCTAGATGCGCACCATCACTTCTCTTTCGCAAGCTACCATGATCCCGCCCGCGTCCACTGG
>JBJTTE010000148.1:0-9892 GCA_046080005.1 Erythrobacter sp. | reverse complement strand
GTCCTTGGGCCACACCGCCTTCGAGCGGGAAGGTGAAGATCCGATTGGGGGTGCCCGGCGTTGCCCAGCGATCCCAGTGGCGCACGAAACCGTCCTTGGCGTCATAGAGGCGTCCGGTGCCGGGCCCCAGCAGGTGCTTCGGCTTTGCATCCGGGCAGCCAAAGGTTGGACAATCGCGCGGCACCTCGGCCCACAAAGCGATGGCTGTGCCATTGGGCGCGAGCTTGAACCCGGCGATGTCGACATCGGGATACCCTGCCACCAGTTGCGGCATGCCTGTGCTGCCATCTTTGGCGGGCGTCACCCGCCAGACTCGTCCGCGCAACTCGACTCCCTCGCCCTCAGGGTGCTCGCTGATGAGGAAGTAGAGCTGTCCATCAGGCGCGAAGGTGAGCCCTGAAGCCCGCAGCCCCAATTGCAGCGCGACCGGGCTCGCCCCGGGCTTTGCAAGGTCGATCAGGAAGTGCGTAGGGCTGCGTGTCAGGGTCGCGGGATCGGTTATGGTGACCGAATAGACCGCGAGCGTGCCAGCGGCATTGACGGCGGGCGGGCCAAGTCGTGGCAGGGTGATCAGATCCGCCGCAGTCATTGGCGCGGCGGTCACGCCGGGGATGGGGCGCGATTCCTCGGCAGCGACGGGCGCGGTGACGAGAGCTGCGGCAGCGATGAGCGTGCCGGAAACAGGAAGCTTGTGCATGGCGGCTGGAATAGCCCGCCTTGCGCGGCTGCGCCAGTATCAGCCGCGTTTGCCGACGATCCGGGCGATTTCGGCCTGCACCAGCTTTTCGACCATACTAGGTAGGTTTGCGTCGAGCCATTGGGCCAGCATCGGGCGAAGCAGGTCGCGGGTCATGCCTTCAAGCGAGGTCTCGCCCGAGCGGACAATCTTGGGGCGGGCAGGCGGCTCAGCCAGCATGGCGAGTGCGGCGAGGTTTTCCTTCATCGCATCGCGCACCGTATCAGTGATCAAGGGTGCTGCATCGCCCGTGTCAAGCTGCGCCGCGGATGGCGCATCAAGCGCGCATTCCATGTCAGCCAGATCAAGCACGTCTTCCGCGTCGCGCACCGAATGGGTGCGGACCAGCGGGGCTGGCGTCAAATCCTCTTGATCATCGTCCGACAAGAGCATGCGCCGCCGCCGCACTTGAAGCGCCTCGGCCCGGTTGTCGCGCGCTATCACTTTCTTGATCGACTCGAGGATGTCCTCGACCGAAGCTACCTCTTCCTGCGCCATCTCACGCCTCGTCCTAGCTGCCCCGCTGCCCCTTCCGAATCGGGAAAGCCTTACTCGCCGGGCAGCAATTGCGGTCCGATTGTTGCGGTGGCGGGCGGAATGTCAACCGTTCTGGTCGATTTTGGGGCGGGTTCGGGATCGCGGTCCCAGTCCCACATCTTGCTGCTCACCCGCGCGGCGTTAACGGTCGGGTCGTATAGCAGGCCGCCGGTATCGAGATTGAGGTCCCGCGCTTCGGCTTTTCCGATCAGCGCGAGGAGGTTGAAGCCGGCCACATAGGCGTTGCGCCGCGCGGTGACCAGCTGGGCGCGGGCGTTGAGCAACTCCTGCTCGCCATTGAGCACGTCGAGAATCTGGCGGTTGCCGATCGAGTTTTCCGCGCGCAAGCCCTCGAGGCTGAGTTCTGCGGCCTCGACCGCCGCCTGCGCGCTCTTAATCACGCCGTTCGCTGCCTGCCAGTTCGACCAGGTCGAGCGGGTTTCGGCGATGATCTGGCGTTCCGAGGCGATCACGTCCTCCAGCGCGCCGCTTTCGCGGGCTCCGGCTTGGCGTTGGCGTGCGGCGGGCGCTCCGGCTTGGAACAGGGGTATCGTCACACGCACCCCGGCATTGGCGGTTTGTTCGCTCTGGACGAAGTTGGAGGCAATTGGGCCGCCCAGCGTCCCAAAGAAATTGCTGTAATCGCCGTTCACGAACAGGTTCACGGTCGGCAGACGACCGGACCCGGCGACCTTGGTGTCAAACCCGGCGGCCTCCGCGCGTTGCTTGGCGGCAGTAAGATTGGGGTTGTCTTCGAGCGCGCTGACAATCGCCTCGCCCACACTGTCAGGCAAGCCGGGTAGGGGCGGGGGCGCTTCAAGCTCGCCCGGTTCACGCCCGACCAGCCGGATATAGGTCTCGCGCGCCGCGATCAGGTTTGCCCCAGCGGTCTGCAGGTCACCCTCAGCCACGGCGAGCCGTGAGCGCGACTGCGCGACATCGGTAATGGTCAGATCACCGATCTGGAAGCGGTCGCTGGTTGCCTCCAGATTGGTGCGCAGAACCGCAACGTTGTTCGCGGCAAGTGCGGCCAGTGCCACCGTGCGCAGCACGTCCATATAGGCGGCGACAACCTGCGCGAACAGCGTGCTTTCGGAATTGCGCAGATCGGCCTGACCGGCCTCGATCCGCTCCTTCGCCGCGGCGATCCCATTGCGCACCGCGCCGCCCGAATAGACCGGCACGAGCAGCTGGGCATTGACCCCGAGGTTGCGCTCGGGCGCGGTAAAGGCGTTGGCCGATTGCCGGATGAATTCGATATGGGTTGCGGTCAGGTTCACCGATGGCAGGCCCTGTGCACGCTGGATCGGCACGCCTTCATCCGTGGCGCGCTGGTTCGCGCGGGCGGATTCGAGCGTCGGGTTCGTGGTATAAGCGCTGGCCAACGCCTCGCGCAGATTATCGGCATGCGCGGGCGCGGCGAGCGCGGCAAGCGCCAGCAAGCCCGCCGGCCCGCGCCAGCAATACGAAGCTCGTGTGCGGTTCACGCGAAGGTCCAGCTCTTCGGTGCGTCGAAGGCATGGAGAATGGGAATGCCGAGATCCTCCACCGGCTGGAGGTTGACCTGCCCGGCAATCTTGCGGCCGCGGGCAAGGCGGGTGACTTGCCGCAACACCAGACCGGTGACGATCACGCCGCCCTCGGCCAATTGGGCCGCCAGGCCCTCGGGCAGCTGTTCGATCGCCCCGTCGATCACGATCAGCGAATATTCGCCCGCGCCGGTCATGCCAACCGCATCAGCAGCCGAAACCTCGCTGACCTCTGCCACGAGCGGGCCGAGCAGGGCGGCGAGATAACCGGTGCCCCCGCTGACCACCAACACTCGGCTGTCGGCTGCAGGCGCTGCCTCAAGCAGCAGCTTGCCGTAGAACAGCGGCGCGGCGAGGTGACCGTCAGCCCCGAGCGACACCGCACGGTCGATATAGGCCACCGCTGCCTTGTTCTCGGGCAGAAAGTCCTCGCGCGGCACGGCCATCATCCTGGCAAGCGCGTATTCCTCGTTGACGCCGCTGGTGCGCAGCTGGCTGGCAATCATCGCGCGGCGGGCGGTCAGGGATTGGGTATCGGGCAAGGTCGTCGTCATTGTCGGTAAATTCTCTAGCGAGGACTGTATTGGTTCTGCAATACAGCTAGTCAACCTCTCCATAAACGCGCGATGGCTGGCTTCCAAGGCTTTTGGTCGACTATTGCAGCCGGTGGTCGGTGCGATTCTACGCCTTTGACCAAACCGCGCGCCGGTGCTTAGGGAAACGACCGACCCGGCGGGGTCATTTTCGACTTAGTGGAGGAGGGGTTCGATGAGTGACATGGCCACAGCAGGGCAGGACGTAAGGATTGAAACCGATTCGCTTGGAGAAGTGGAGGTTCCGGCCCACGTTCACTGGGGCGCGCAGACCCAGCGCAGTATCGTCAATTTTCCGATCGGTGGCGAGCGAATGCCGCCTGCGCTGGTCCGCGCGCTCGGCGTGCAGAAGCTCTCGGCAGCCAAGGCCAATATGACGCTCGGCGTGCTCGATGCCGGGATCGGCGAGGCGATTGTGAAGGCCGCGCGCGAGGTGATCGACGGAACGCTCGCCGACCAGTTCCCGCTGGTGGTGTGGCAGACCGGATCGGGCACCCAGTCGAACATGAATGCCAATGAAGTGATTGCGAGCCGTGCGAATGAGCTGCTTACGGGGAGCAAGGGGGGCAAATCGCCCGTCCACCCCAATGACCATTGCAACATGGGGCAGTCATCGAACGATACTTTCCCCACCGCGATGCATATCGCTGCGGCGGTCGAGGCGTTGGACCACCTCCTGCCTGCGCTCAAGAAGCTGCACGGCGCGCTCGCGGCCAAGGCGGGCGAGTTCGCTGACATCGTCAAGATCGGCCGGACCCACTTGCAGGACGCAACCCCGATGACGCTCGGGCAGGAATTCTCAGGCTATGCCAAGCAGGTCGAATACGGGATCGCGCGGGTCGAGGCTGCGCTGCCGCGTGTGCTGGAGCTGGCGCAGGGCGGGACCGCCGTCGGCACCGGGATCAACGCCAAGGTTGGCTTCGACACCGCATTCGCCGCTCAGGTTGCCGCCGAAACCGGCCATGCCTTTGTCACCGCCCCCAACAAGTTCGAGGCGCTCGCCGCGCATGATGCGATGGTCGAGATCTCGGGCGCGCTCAACGTCCTTGCGGTCAGCCTGATGAAGATCGCCAATGATATCCGCCTGCTCGGTTCCGGTCCCCGCAGCGGTCTGGGTGAACTTTCGCTCCCGGCAAACGAGCCGGGCTCCTCGATCATGCCGGGCAAGGTCAACCCGACCCAGTGCGAGGCGATGACGATGGTCTGCGCGCAGGTGATGGGCAATCACATGGCGGTGACAGTCGCCGGTTCGCACGGGCATCTGGAGCTCAATGTCTTCAAGCCGGTAATCATCTACAATGTGCTGCAGTCGATGAAGCTGATCGGCGATGCCGCGCACGCCTTTACCGATAATTGTGTGGTCGGGATCGAGGCCAACCAGACCCGCATAACCCAACTGCTCAACGAAAGCCTGATGCTGGTAACCGCGCTCAACCCGCATATCGGCTATGACAACGCGGCCAAGATCGCCAAAAAGGCCCATGCTGAGGGGACGACACTCAAGGAATCCGCTTTGGCGCTGGGTCTGCTGACCGAAGAGCAGTTCGCTGCCTGGGTGGTGCCGGCGGACATGATCAAGCCGAGGGATTGAAAGCCCGGTCGTTCGTCGATCCTGAACAGCTGTTCATCATTCGACCAAGGCCTGACCCTGCCCGACAACAAACGCCGTCACTGGTGGCGTTGACCGGGCAGGGGCGTTATCGCTGGCGGGTAGCATGACGATCAATCCGACCAGCGAGGCGACCCCGGAAACGGCAGCGGCCACGGTGCCTTTCCGCACCGTGCTGTTCGCAATGGTGGTGCTATGGGCCACCTATTTCGTGCTTGCCACCGTGCGTTCGGTCATGATGGAGCTCGGCCATGAATGGGAGCTTGCGTGGCGCCGACTGGTGGTGACTGCGGCGGGGATTGGCCTGACAATTGTCTTGTGGCTGTTGCTTCGGCTGTTCGATCCCCGCCCCTTATGGATGAAGATCTCTGCCGCGATCGTGCTGGCCTTTCCGCTCGCCTTAGCAATTGGGCAGGTGAACTATTTTGTCTTTCAGGAAATGGACTTCATCCAGAAGCAGGCCTACGCTGAGAAATATGATTTGAGCCTGCGCCGCGATGAAAGTGGCAACCTGCTGATCGACGTGCCGACCCGGGGCGGTAGTGCTGCTGTCGATCCCCAAACCGTCTTGGTTGAGCGGGCTGAGAGCCAGACCGAATTCTGGCTTAATCTGCTTGATGTTGCGCTTGGGCGGTATTTCCTGCTTCTGGCTTGGGCCTCGACCTATTTTGCGCTCCTCGCAGGGGTTCAGGCCCGCGCGTCACAGCAGCGTGAGGAGCAGTTCCGCTCCGCTGCCAAGGCTGCCGAACTGCGTTCGCTGCGCTATCAGGTGAACCCGCATTTCCTGTTCAACACGCTGAATTCGCTGTCAGCCTTGGTGATGACCGGTAAGGCTGACCGGGCCGAACGGATGATCCAGACGATCAGCCGCTTTTACCGTCACAGCCTTGCCAACGAGCCCACCGCCGACGTTGCGCTGCGGGATGAATTCGATCTGCAAAGGCTCTATCTTGATATCGAGGCGGTGCGCTTCCCCACGCGCTTGGTCACGGTGTTTGATTTGCCCTCGGATCTTGAGGATGCGCGCGTGCCCGGGCTGATCCTTCAACCCTTGGTCGAAAACTCGGTGAAGTATGCCGTGTCGCCCGTCTCGCGCAAAGTGACCATCACGCTCGCGGCGCGCGAAGAATTTGATCGGCTGGTGATCACTGTCGGGGACGACGGTCCGGGCGTGCCGCAGGGCACCACCCACGGTTTTGGCATTGGCCTTGCCAATGTCCGCGATCGGCTCGAAGCGCGCTTCGGCCCTCACATTGGCTTTAGTTCGGCCCCGGAGCCGGACGGCTATTGCACTGAAATCCGCATTCCCTTGTCGAAACCTGCGAGCCGCGAAACGAGACAGTATGTCTGATGCCGATGCCGAAACCGCTGCGCTGCGCACCCTCATCGTCGATGACGAACCGCTTGCGGTTGAACGGGTGCAGGTGATCTGTGCCGAGCTCCCTGCGGTGCGCGTGGTTGGCACCGCCAGCGATGGCGCGGCGGCGCTGCGCCTCGCGGAAAAGCTGACCCCCGATCTGGTGCTGCTTGACATGACCATGCCCGAGCTCGATGGTCTTGGTGTGGCCCGGCACTTTGCCCAGCAACCCCAGGCCCCGGTGGTAATCTTCGTCACCGCGCATGATCACTTTGCGGTTGAGGCGTTCGACCTTGAAGCGGTCGATTATGTTCTCAAGCCCGTTTCCGCCGACCGGCTCGAACGCGCGATTGAACGCGCCGTCGCTCGGCGTGGGCAGATCGATCAGAATCAGGACCGTCAAAAGGCAAGCCGCTATCTCGACGAGCTTTTGGTGCCGCACCGTTCAGAGCTGCTGCGGATCGCGGTCAACGAGGTCTACCAGATCGATGCCGAGCGCGATTATGTCCGCCTCCATGTCGGCGGGGCCGAGGCGGGACGCTCCTACCTCTTGCTCCAGACCATCGCTGGGCTGGAAGACCGCCCTGATCCCGAACAGTTCATCCGCATCCATCGCTCGACGATCCTGCGCCGCGATCATATCCGCGGGCTGAGGCATGATGGCCTTGGGGTCTGGTCCGCCGAACTGGTCAATGGTGAGGCGCTACGCATCGGCCGCACCTATCTGGCGCGCGTCAAGGCGATGGCTGGACGGTGAAGTTCGGCCGCGGTGGTCTTCCGCGAGTCATCTGGCATTCTACGAACACAAAAGATCGGCCCGAACCCCAGGGACTGGAAGGGTTCGGGCCGTATTGACTGCGCGGCCGGTGCTACGGGGCAGTTGACGGCGCAGGGGAGCGGACGCGGTTCAGCCGCCGCGTTGCGCGTTCGGAATCCGGGCTGCGACCTGCTGCTTGGCAGCGCTGCGCGCCTTGGCGAGGCAGTTGTGCACTTCCTGCGAGAGCACCCGCGAGCCGGTGGTCAGGCTGGTGGTGCGGCACACCTGACGGACCGCCCTTTCGACCCGCTGGTCAAGCAGGCGCTGCCCTGCTGGCGTGGCAAGATTGATATCTGACGTGGACACCCGCACAGTCATGGTTTCCATGGCAGGAGCGGCAAAGGCGGGGGCACTCGCAGCGCCTGCAACGCCACAGGCGGCAAGGGAAAAGGCAATTGTTTTCGCAAGGGTTTTCATCTTTCGATCCTCCGTTTGCAGGGTCTTGAAATCGGGCGGGGGTCCGATCTCTGCGGGTTGATGTGCCCTGCTGAAACCCCTGATACTGTGCTGTTGTCGGCTCTGCATGCGACCTGCGATCAACCCGTACGCGGCGCTCGACCGGCGCACCACGGCCGTGACCAATCGCGCCAGTCGGGCGACAAATGGCGGTTTCCAATCGACGGGCGTAGCGCCATAGTGGTCCTTATGGGCTGGTCGACCGCCATCATCTTCGTGCTGGGAATCGTCAATTTCGCGATCAACCGCGCCGTATTCGAAAGCGGGCACCCGCTATTCGCGCGGTTGCCTCAGATCAGCCAGACGATTGGTCGTCGCGCCGCGCTGGTGAGCGAATTTGCGGTGCTGTTTTTTGCGCTGTTGCTCTCGGTCAAGGGGTGGCCCGGCTACGCCTGGGCTTACGCCGCCTATACGATGGTCAACGGGGCTGCGGCGTGGTTGATCCTCAGCCGCCGGATGTAGTCTCAGCCATGTCGACCCGCCTGTTTCATATCAGCGATGTCCACTTCGGCGTGGAAGATCGCGGCGCCCTCGCAAGGCTGGCGGAGGCTGTCGCGACCGAGCAACCCGATGCGGTGGTCTGCACAGGCGATCTCACCCAACGCGCCAAACATTCCGAATATGCCGCCGCGCAGGCGTGGCTGGCGGGGCTGGGCGTGCCTGTGGTGCTTGAGCCGGGCAATCATGACATGCCCTACTACAACCTGTGGGAGCGGTTCTCCGAGCCGTTCCGTCGGTACGAGCGGCTGCGCGCGGGTGTGCCGGGGGGATTCGAATCTGATGATGTCGTGCTGGTGCCGCTGCGGACGACGGTGAGAGCGCAGACCCGCTTTCCGTGGTCAGACGGGGTGGTGAAGCCTGCAGCGCTGCGCGCGACACTTGATGCGCTGGCGGCGTTGCAAGGCGATCCGCGCACGGTGATCGTGATCGCCCACCACCCGCTGCTGGGGCCCGAGGGCAAATCCGGCAATCCCACAATCGGCGGCGACGCGGCCTTTGCCGCAATCGCGGCGGCTGGTGCGGATGCTGTCCTTTCGGGACACGTCCATATTCCGTTCGATCAGCAGCGCGGTTGCGGTGGACAGACCATGCGGATGATCGGCACTGGCACCCTTTCCACCCGCTTGCGCGCCAATGCTCCCGCGAGTTGGCGGGTGATCGACTGCGCGCCGGGCGGGGTGATCGCAACCGAGCTGCGGGTAGCCTGATTGCGGGCTCCCCAAAGAAAAGGGCGGCTCCCTTGCCGGGGCCGCCCTTTCTTGTGTCTGTTCGTGGGAAGCGGCTTAGCGCTTCGAGAACTGGAAGCTGCGGCGAGCCTTGGCCTTGCCGTACTTCTTGCGCTCGACCACGCGGCTGTCGCGGGTGAGGAAGCCCTCGGCCTTAACGGCGCTGCGCAGCTCGGGCTCGTACTTGGAGAGTGCCTGGGCGATGCCGTGCTTCACGGCGCCCGCCTGGCCCGACAGGCCGCCGCCGCGCACGGTGCAGACCACGTCGTACTGGCCGGTGCGGTCAGTGACGGTGAAGGGCTGGTTGATCACCAGGCGCAGGGTCGGACGCGCGAAGTAGGTTTCCTGATCGCGGCCGTTGATGGTGATCTTGCCGGTGCCGGGCTTGACCCACACGCGGGCGACGGCGTCCTTGCGGCGGCCGGTGGCGTAGGCGCGGCCCTGCGCGTCGACTTCGCGCTGACGCAGCGGCGCGGTGACGCGGGCGATTTCGGCAGCGTCGCCCTGCGGCGCGCCGGCGGCGATGTCCTTGAGATCGGCGAGATCCGAGACGGTTGCGGTTTCGTCAGCCATTATGCGGCCACCTTGTTCTTGCGGTTCATGGAAGCGACGTCGAGCACCTGCGGCTGCTGGCCGTCATGCGGGTGCTCGGTGCCGGCATAGAGGTGCAGCGCCTTCATCTGTTTGCGGCCGAGGGGGCCGCGCGGGATCATGCGCTCGACAGCCTTCTCGAGCACGCGCTCGGGGAAACGGCCGCCCAGCACCTTCGCCGGGGTGGTTTCCTTGATGCCGCCGGGGTGACCGGTGTGCTTGTAGTACACCTTGTCGCCCATCTTGTTGCCGGTGAACTTCACCTTCTCGACGTTGATGACGATCACGTGATCGCCGCAATCGACGTGCGGGGTGTAGCTCGGCTTGTGCTTGCCGCGCAGGATGTTGGCGACGATCGCGGCAAGGCGGCCGACGACGAGGCCGTCAGCGTCGATGATGTGCCAGTTCTTTTCGACCTCGGCCGGTTTGATCGACCGGGTC
>JBJTTE010000147.1:0-8928 GCA_046080005.1 Erythrobacter sp. | reverse complement strand
ATTTTTCGCTGTACCTATTGCAATCGCAAATTAGCTTCGCTATTCTCATTCGATGCGATCGAAGTAATGTAAGGTTCAATTCGATATAGGGCACGGTGTGCGCGCCGCATTGGTCGCCGAGCAGCAGGCTGTCGCACTGGGTGAAGTTGCGCACGCCGCTGGCGGTCGGACCGACGCGGACCAGCCCGCGATAGGTGTTGTTCGACTTGCCCGCCGAAATGCCCTTGGAGATGATCGTCGAGCGGCTGTTCTTACCGTTGTGAATCATCTTGGTGCCGGTGTCGGCCTGCTGGTAATTGTTGGTGACCGCGACCGAGTAGAACTCGCCCACAGAATCCTCGCCGTTGAGCACGCAGGAGGGGTATTTCCATGTCACCGCAGAGCCGGTTTCGACCTGCGTCCAGCTGACCTTGCTCCGGTCGCCCTGGCACAGCGCGCGCTTGGTGACGAAGTTGTAGATCCCGCCCTTGCCCTCGGCGTTGCCGGGGTACCAGTTCTGCACGGTCGAATATTTGATCTCGGCATCGTCAAGCGCGACCAGTTCCACCACCGCAGCGTGGAGCTGGTTTTCGTCGCGCATCGGGGCGGTGCAACCTTCGAGGTAGCTTACGTAAGCGCCCTTGTCGGCCACGATCAGCGTGCGTTCGAACTGGCCGGTGTTCTCGGCATTGATGCGGAAATAGGTCGAAAGCTCCATCGGGCAGCGCACGCCCTCGGGCACATAGACAAAGGTGCCGTCGGAGAAGACCGCGCAATTCAGCGCTGCAAAGTAGTTGTCGCGCACCGGCACGACGCGGCCGAGCCACTGCTTCACCAGTTCCGGATATTCGCGGATCGCCTCGGAAATCGAGAGGAAGATCACGCCCGCGCGCTTCAGTTCCTCGCGGAACGTGGTGGCCACCGAGACAGAGTCGAACACCGCATCCACCGCGACCTTGCGCGCGCCTTCGACGCCCGCGAGCACTTCCTGTTCTGCCACGGGGATGCCGAGCTTGTCGTAGACCGCCTTGATCTCGGGATCGAGCTCGTCAAGCGAGGCGATGGTCGCCTTCTTCTTGGGTGCGGCGTAGTAGTAGGCATCCTGATAGTCGATCGCCGGATAGCCGACCTTGGCCCAATCGGGCTCTTCCATGGTCTGCCACAGGCGGAAGGCCTTCAGCCGCCATTCGAGCATCCATTCGGGCTCGTTCTTCTTGGCGCTGATGAAGCGCACGGTGTCTTCGTTCAGCCCCTTCGGCGCGAATTCGGTGTCGATTTCGGCCGACCAGCCATGCTCGTAATCGGCGAACTTGGCCGCAGCTTCGCGCGCTTCGCGGTCTTGCCCTTCGATGTCGTCGCTCATGCGAGATGTTCCTCGGCAGGGGTCAGGTGGAGCCGTTGCGGCGCAGGTGCCGCAGGGGCATGGCGCAACTGCGCAAGATTGATCCCCGCCAGCGCACCGCGCAGCGCAGCGTTGATGATCGGCCAGTGCGCCTTCATGTTGCACCCGGTCTCGAAATCGCAGGGGGTCTGATCGACACAAGCCGTGAGTCCGATCCGACCCTCGATCGCCTCGACAATGTCAGCCACCGTGATCGCTGCAGCCGGGCGTCCCAATTGCAGACCGCCATGCGCCCCGCGCACCGAGCGCAGCAGGCCCGCCGCCGTCAGTTTGGAGACCAGCTTCTGCACTGTGGGGACCGGCAGGCCCGTCTCCGCTGCCAGTTCGGCTGCGCTGACCCGGCCACTGCCGCAATGGAGCGCGGCTTGGCACATCGTGATGACTGCGTAATCGGCAAGGTTGGACAGGCGCATTGCGAGCGGTTCTCAATTCAGACGGAATCGGTCTGAATTGGCAATTAGGAGCAAAATCATCCTATTTCAACCGCGAAAGCGGTGCTTTGAGGCTCAGCAGAAAGGCGAGCATAACACCGGCAATAATCCGCCAGATCCGGAGCGGGCCAGCACCGCAGCAAGGGTTCGCCCCGCGCCGGTGAGGAACGGGCAAAAAAGAGGGCGGCGCTCCCACAGGAACACCGCCCTTCTGAGTTGAGGAACTCTTTGCATCACTGCTCCGAGCCCTTCGGGTCGCAAGGGCAGTGCTACTCCTTGATTCGTCGCAAGCATTGTAAGCAAGCGACATGCTGCTGCTTGCCCGAACCGGCAAGCCGAAGCAGCTCGTGCGCCAGATCTGGCCCAATGGCTCGACACGCTGGCCGCTCTGGCATAGGCGCGCAAGCGATGCTCTTCCGGCTTTTGAGACCCGCGCTGTTTGCGCTCGATTCCGAAACTGGACACCGGCTGGCGATCCGTGGACTCGCCTCGCTGCCCCCGCGGCCCCCCGCAGCGCCGGGCGCGCTGGCGGTCGAGGTGGCAGGCCTCACCGTCCCGAACCCGGTCGGGGTGGCGGCGGGTTTCGACAAAGACGCCGAAGTGCCCGACGCGCTGCTTGGCCTCGGCTTCGGCTTTACCGAGGTTGGCTCTATCACCCCGCTCCCCCAGGCGGGCAACCCCAAGCCGCGCCTGTTCCGGCTGGTCGAGGATGAGGCGGTTATCAACCGCATTGGGTTCAACAATGGCGGCGCGGATGCTGCGCTTGAACGCCTCCTTGCGCGTGCCGGCCGACCCGGCATTGTCGCGGTCAATATCGGTGCCAACAAGGATTCGGCGGATCGCAGCGCCGATTATGCGGTAATGGCCCGCAGTATGGCTCCGGTCGCGAGCTATCTGTGTGTGAATGTGTCGAGCCCCAATACCCCCGGCCTGCGCGCGCTGCAGGACGAAGGCGCGCTCACGGCGCTGATCGAGGGCGTGATTGCCGCGCGCGCTGAGGCGAAGTGTGCGGTTGTCCCGCCGATCTTCCTCAAGGTCGCCCCAGATCTCGAATCTGCCGATATCGATGCGATCGCTCGGATCGCGCTGGAGAAAAAGCTAGGGGCGCTGGTGGTTTCCAACACGACCATCTCGCGCCCCGAGCTGCGCTCGCATCATCGCGGTGAAACCGGGGGCCTCTCAGGCGCCCCTTTACGCGCGCTTGCGCTTCAGCGGCTGCGCGATTTCCGCAAAGCAACCGGCGGTGCAATCCCGCTGGTCGGCGTCGGCGGGATCGCCAATGCCGAGCACGCCTGGGCGCGCATCCGTGCTGGGGCGAGCCTGGTGCAGCTCTACTCGGCGATGGTCTATGAAGGCCCCGGTCTCGGCGCGCAGATCGTGCGCGGGCTGGAGCGGCTTATGCGCCGCGATGGCGTCGCCAGCATTGCCGAAGCCGTGGGAAGCGAATAGCACGATAGCCATGCGTTTGTTCCCCACCCTGATCGCCCCGCTGGCGCTGGCCCTTTCGGCCTGCGCGACCGGCCAGACCCCCGCACCGACTTCAGCCGCTTCTGGCCCTCCGGCGGCTGGTGCGGTCAGTAGCGCCGATCCGCGTGCGAGCGCGGCGGGCGAGGCAATCCTTGCGCAGGGCGGCTCGGCCACGGACGCGGCGATTGCGGTGATGCTCGCGCTGACGGTGGTCGAGCCGCAAAGCTCCGGCATCGGCGGGGGCGGGTTTCTGGTCCGCGCGGATGGCGCGACCGGCGCGCTAGTGACCTATGATGGACGCGAAACCGCGCCCGCGGCTGCGACCCCGAATCGCTTTCTCGATAGCGACGGCAAAGTGCTCGGGCGCGAAACCCGCGTCTTTTCGGGCCTCAGTGTCGGTGTGCCGGGCAATGTCGCGCTCGCGGCCAAGGCCCATGCCGCGCATGGCAAGCTCGCTTGGTCCAAGCTGTTCGAACCTGCCATCGCGCTTGCTGAAACTGGTTTCGTGATGAACCGGCGGCTCTACGAGTCCCTCGCGTCCAATAAGGGCAGGGCTGATCGGGACATGGCTGCCAAGCGCGTGTTCTTCGGCCCCGATGGCGAGCCGCTGCCCGTTGGCACGACGGTGCGCAATCCTGATCTGGCCGAAGCCCTGCGCGACCTCGCGGCTGAGGGGCCCGGGGCAATGTATGACAGCAATGCCGCAAGCCTCGCGAGCTGGATCGCCAAGGCAACCCCGCAGGATGGGGCGATGACCGAGGCTGATGTGCGCAGCTACATCGTGAAGCAGCGTGAACCTGTCTGTGCGGCCTATCGCACCTACCGTGTGTGCGGGATGGGGCCGCCGTCGTCGGGCGGGATTGCCGTGGCGCAGATGCTCGGCCAGCTTGAGCGCTTCGACCTCGCCGCGCTTGGCCCGGATAGCCCGACCTTCTGGCACCTCTTCATCGAAAGCCAGCGCCTCGCCTATGCCGACCGCGAGCTTTATGCGGGTGATGCAGACTTCATCGCAGTCCCGGTCAAGGGTCTGATCGATCCTGGCTATCTCGCCAGCCGGTCCGCTCTGATTTCGCTCGATACCACGATGGCCAAGCCCGAAGCCGGGGTGCTCCCCGGTGCTCCGCTCGCACGCGGCGACGGGCCTGAAGAGCCCGAAAACGGCACAACCCACTTCTCGGTTGTCGATAGTGCCGGTAGCGCCGTCAGCTATACCTCGACGATCGAAGGCGCATTTGGTTCGGGGCTGTTCTTCGGGGGTTTCTACCTCAACAATGAGCTCACCGACTTTACTCTGACCCCCGAGGCGGATGGCAAGCCCGTCGCCAACCGGGTTGACGGTGGCAAGCGTCCGCGTTCGTCGATGGCGCCGACGATTGTCTATGATGCCCGCGGCAAGATCGTCCTGGTGATCGGCGCCGCTGGTGGCCCAACGATCCCGGTGAGCGTCACGCGCGGGATCATCGGGGTGATCGATTTCAAGCTCGGCGCGCAGGAGGCGCTGGCCTTGCCCTTCGCCATGTCATTCGGTGACACGCTGCTGATCGAGGAAGGTAGCACGCTTGCCGCGATGAAGGAGCAATTGACCGCCTTGGGTCATAAGACCATCCGCGCCGGCCCAGCGCCGATCAAGGCCAATGCCTTGGGCTGGCGGTCTGACGGCACATGGGAGGTGGCCACCGAGCCGCGCATGACAAATCTGGTCACCCCGTGACGAGCCTTTGCAGCCAACCATGGCCCGCGCCGCTCTGACCGCTTGCCGCTAGGGCCTGCACATCCTAATTATGTGACGTAATCGGGTCGCCCCAGAGCCCGTGAACCATCGGCCCGAGAGGACCAGGAGCCTTTGCAAGAGCATTCCCCCAAGCTGCCCCCTTTTGCCCACAGGAACGTCAATCCTGCGGATTACCCGCTGCTGCAGGACCTCGATGGGGCACAGAACCTCGTCGCGCTCTTCCTCAAGCGCGCTGACGAAAAGGGCGCGGCACCCTTCCTCGGTCACAAGACTGGCGGGCAGTGGGTAACACAAAGCTGGCAGTCGGCTGCCGAGCAGGTGTGCCTGCTGGCCGAAGCGCTGCGCCGCATGGGCCTGAACGATGGAGACCGGGTCGCGCTGGTGGCGGAAAACCGCCCCGAGTGGTGCATCGCCGATCTCGCGATCATGGCCGCCGGGTGCATCACCGTTCCCACCTACACCACCAACACCCGCCGCGATCACGCGCATATCCTCGACAATTCAGGGGCGCGGGCAGTGTTCGTTTCGACCGAGAAGCTGCTCGCCCCGCTGGTCGGCGCAATCGCCCAGACCGGCCTCGTTGAGCACGTAATCGGCATCGATAATCTCAAGCGCCAGCAATCGAGCAGCTTCGAATATCACGATTGGTCGGCGCTGATCACCGGCCGCGTGGCGGCAGCCCGAGCGGCTGTGGATGACCGGATCGCCCGGATCGAGCGATCGGAAACCGCCTGCCTGATCTACACCAGTGGTACGGGCGGTGCCCCGCGCGGCGTGATGCAGCACCACGGCGCGATCCTGTGCAACGTAGCGGGCGCAGCTGAAGTGCTAATTCAGGATTTCGGGATCAAGGACGAACGCTTCCTTTCGTTTCTCCCGCTGTCGCACGCCTATGAACATTCCGGCGGACAATATCTGCCGATCGGAATCGGCGCGGAAATCTTCTATTCGGAAGGGCTCGAAAAGCTCGCTTCGAATATCGAGGAGACCCGCCCTACGATCATGGTCGTCGTCCCGCGCCTGTTCGAAGTGCTGCGCACACGGATTATGAAGCAGGTCGAAAAGCAGGGCAAAGTTGCCAATTTCATGATGGACAACGCGCTCAAGATTGCCGGTAACAGCCGTGACGGGAAGAAGCGGCTGCGCGACCGGCCGATGGATTTCCTCGTCGAGAAGACCCTGCGGCCCAAGATCCGGCAGAAATTCGGCGGGCGGATCAAGGCAATGGTGTCAGGCGGCGCGCCGCTCAATCCCGAGGTCGGCAATTTCTTCGACGCCATGGGCCTCACTATGCTGCAAGGCTACGGCCAGACCGAGGCCGGGCCGGTGATCAGCTGCAACCGGCCCAAGGCGGGCCTCAAGATGGACACGGTCGGCCCGCCCTTGCGCGGGGTCGAGATCAAGATCGCCGAGGATGGCGAGATCCTCGGGCGCGGCGAGCTGGTGATGCACGGCTATTGGCGCAACGAGGCCGAAACCGCGCGCACGCTCAAGGTCGATCCGGCGGACCCCACTGGCGCGCCATGGCTCCATACGGGCGACATCGGGCATGTCGACCACAAAGGCCGGATTGTCATCACCGATCGCAAGAAGGACATGATCGTCAACGACAAGGGCGACAATATCGCCCCGCAAAAGGTCGAAGGCATGCTCACCCTGCAGCCCGAAATCGCACAGGCGATGGTGAGCGGAGACAAGCGGCCTTACGTGGTCGGCCTGATCATCCCCGACGCGGAATGGGCGCTCGAATGGGCGCGCTCGAATGACGAGAAATTCGATCTCAAGGCCTTGCAAGAGCTCCCCGCCTTCAAGAACGCGGTGCGCGCGGCGGTTGACCGGACCAATGTCGACCTGTCGGTGATCGAGAAAGTCCGCCAATTCGCCTTCGCGGACGAGGCCTTCAGCATCGAGAACGAGGAAATGACCCCGAGCATGAAGATCCGCCGCCACAAGATTCGCGAGCGGTATCAGGAGCGGATCGACGGGCTTTACAGAGGGTGAGGGGGCCGAGGGGCTGACCCCTGCCCCTCCCCCTCCATCGTCACCCCGGACTTGATCCGGGGTTTGGCTTTTTGAGCTCTGCCAGCAACGTCGGATTGCCAGTCAGATTGCGGATTTGGTCGGCAATCGAGCGCCCGTCATTGGCTGCAACCCGCAAGAGCTCGCGGCAATCCTCTTCGGTCCATAGCCGGTCCGGGGTGACATCATGGCGTTCAAGCGCACAATGGCGGGTAAGAATGAAGCGTCTTCCAGCGCTATCATGGACCACCATGACTGAAGCATGGGCCAGAAGATGACGCAGAGGTCGGCATGAACGCCAGGGCTCAATCCGCTTGAGCAATGCCTGACAGCGTTTGTCGCTGCTCGTCCCCAGCCTCTCGCACAGGGCTTGCAGGCTCGAGAGGGGCCCCTTTTCAACGGGCAAATTGAGCGCAATGCACAATTGCCCGATGGCCCTTTCGCCGATTGCGAAATGATTGAGCACTCGGCCGAGCCAATCGAAGGGTTCGATTGCCAGCGGGGCGACAGGGTCCGTGACGATTGGAAGCTGCTCAGACACCAGGCGCGTCTAGCCGACAAGCCCTTAAGCCTCCGTCACCAGCCCCGGCCCTCCAAAAAATTCGGGGTGGCCCGCCTGCGGCCTGCCCCGTAAACCGCCCGCATGGCAACCGGCCCCGATACCCTGACCGATACCCTGACCGACAAGGAAAAGGACGCGCTGCGGCTGCTCCTGCGCGGGCATGACGCCAAGTCCTGCGCGCGTGAGCTCGCCTTGTCGGTGCATACGGTCAACGAACGCCTGCGCAAGGCGCGGCGCAAGCTCGGCACCACCAGCAGCCGCGAGGCGGCGCGGGTGCTGATGGCGGCGGAGGGCGAGGAGACCCCCGAAACGCTGGGGGACAAGCCTTTGGGGGATGCGGTTGTCGGCGATGCTCCGGCAAACGATGGGACAGCCGCCAATGGGTGGTGGGCGAAGCGCCGCTTCGCTGTCATGGTGACTGGAGCCCTTATGATGTCTCTACTTCTCGCCGCGCTATTGATCCCACAATCGCCCCTTGCCCTGTTGCCCTCAGGCTTTGCTGCCACGAGTGCTGCTACTGGGGAAGCGCAAGCCGAACAGTCCGCTATCGTTGCCGAAAATGAAATTGTCTTGGCACCGTAGGAATGGTTCGCTTTGGTCGACGCCCATGATTGGGGGGCCAGCTGGGCAGCAACTGGAAAGCAATTTCGCGAACTGAACAAACGGGAAATATTTGCCAAGACCGCCGAATCTGTACAACCGAAATTGGGCGCAACATTATCACGGACATTCTTGTCGCTGGATTTTGCCCCGGCCCCGCCCGCTGGATATATGACGGTGAAATTTCGTACACAATTTGCGGAAAAGCCGGACACCGTGGAGACGGTCGCCTTGCAGCTGGAGGACGGAAAATGGCGGGTGGTCGGATATTGGCTGAAATTTGACGGTGAGCTACAATAAGTAAGGAGTGCCGGTGGGCTGACAAAGGCTCAGACAGGCGAAAAAATGCGCGGCTAGCCGGATTCCCAAAAAGCCGCCCTTCCCCCTCAGTACATATGCTGGCCGCCGTTGATGCTCATCGTCGATCCGGTCACGAAGCCGCCGTTCTCGGACGTGAGGAAGGCGACCCCGCGGGCGATTTCTTCGGCCATCCCAAGCCTGCCGACCGGGATCTTGGCGACGATCTTTTCGAGGATCGGCGGGGGCACAGCGGCGACCATGTCAGTGTCGATATAGCCCGGCGCGATGGCATTCACCGTCACCCCGAACTTCGCGCCTTCCTGCGCCAAGGCCTTGGTAAACCCATGAATTCCGCTCTTGGCGGCGGCATAGTTGACTTGCCCATACTGCCCCGCCTGCCCGTTGATCGAGCCGATGTTGACGATCCGCCCCCACC
>JBJTTE010000146.1:0-13881 GCA_046080005.1 Erythrobacter sp. | reverse complement strand
CCCATATCTTCCCTTTTTCGCCGCGCCCCGGCACCCCCGCCGCACGCATGCCGCAGCACCCGCGCGAACCGATCCGCTCGCGCGCCGCCGCGCTCAGGGCGCGCGCCGCCACCCGCCGCGCCGCTTGGCTCCAGAGCCTTGTGGGTGACAAGCTCCCCGTCCTCGCCGAACGCGACGGCACCGGCTATGCGCCCAACTACGCCCGCGTCGCGCTGCCCTCCGGCACGCTCGCAGGCACGATCATCGAAGTGACCCCAAGCGCGGTCAGGGAGGGCCTGCTCGGATGAGCGAAACCAGCTGGACGCAGCGCCTGTTCGGCGGCTTTGCCAAAACCTCCGAGCGGCTGACCGCCAATCTGCCGGGGAGCAGCGGCGGGACCGCAAAGCTTGACGATGCGACGCTCGACGAGGTCGAGGATGCGCTGATCCTCTCCGACCTTGGCCCTGCTGCCGCTGGCCGCATCCGGGCGCGGCTCGCGGAGAAGCGCTTCGGTCTGGAGATCACCACCCGCGAGCTGAAGGAAGCGGTTGCCGAGGAGATTGCCGCGATCCTGCGCCCGGTCGCCAAGCCGCTCGAGATCACCGCCTTCCCCCGTCCCCAAGTGATCCTTGTGATCGGGGTCAATGGCAGCGGCAAGACCACCACCATCGCCAAGCTTGCCCACCTGTTTCAGGAGGACGACTATGGCGTGCTGCTGGCTGCAGGCGACACCTTCCGCGCCGCCGCGATTGGCCAGCTTGCGACCTGGGCGGACCGCGTCGGGGTCGAGCTGGTGCGCGGACCTGAAGGCGGCGATCCCGCCGCGATTGTGTTCGATGCGGTCAAGCAAGCGACCGATACCGGCATTGACGCGCTGGTCGTCGACACCGCCGGACGCCTCCAGAACAAGAAAGAACTGATGGAGGAGCTGGCCAAGATCCGCCGCGTGCTGGGCCGCCTCAACCCCGAGGCGCCGCATGATGTGGTGCTCGTGCTCGATGCCACCAATGGCCAGAATGCCCTCGCCCAGATCGACGTCTTCAAGGAGGTCGCGGGCGTCACCGGCCTGATCATGACCAAGCTTGACGGGACTGCGCGGGGCGGCGTGCTGGTTGCGGCAGCGGAGCAATATGGCTTGCCGATCCACGCCATCGGCGTCGGCGAGAAGATCGAGGACCTGCGCCCCTTCGACCCTGATCTGGTCGCCCGCGTGATCGCGGGGGTGGCATAGCCGCAACCCATTTGCGTTCGGGCTGAGCTTGTCGACGCCCTGCACTTTCTTTTGGAGCTTTGCATTGGAAGAGAAAAACGGCCCTTCGACAGGCTCAGGGCGAACGGATGAGGGGCGGAAAGCAGCATCCAGCTGGCTCAATGTCGCGGTCGATTATGGCCCCTTGCTGGTGTTTCTGGGGGTCTATCGCTGGAGCGCGCCGGAAGACCCGAACCCGGCGGGAGAAATCGCCGCGATCATCAATGGCACGGGTGCCTTCATGGTCGCAGCCGTCACAGCGCTGCTGGTCTCCAAGTGGCGGCTCGGCCGGGTTTCGCCGATGCTGTGGTTCTCCACCGCACTGATCATCGGCTTCGGGAGCCTGACGGTTTTCTTCGGCGATCCGACCTTTGTTCAGCTCAAACCGACGATCATCTACGCCTGCTTCGGCGTTGCGCTGCTCGGCGGGGTGTTGGCCGGCAAAGCGCTGCTCAAGGTGCTACTCGAAGCCGCTTTCGAAGGGCTGACCGAGCAAGGCTGGCTCAAACTCTCGCGCAATTGGGGCGTGTTCTTCCTTTGCCTCGCCGCACTCAACGAGGTACTGCGCGCGCAAATGAGCTTTGAAGGCTGGCTCTGGGCCAAGATCTGGGTGTTCCTGCCGCTGACCTTCCTCTTCACCTTCAGCCAGATCCCGATGTTGATGAAGCACGGGCTTGACCTCGGAGCCGATGACAAAAAAGCGGAATGATCGATGATGGGCCGCAAGTCGCTACGCACCATCATTGCGTGGGTCGCGGCATCACGCAGCATCCATGCGAACAAGCATTCACGCCAGATCGCCATCCCCGGCTTGGACGAGGCGATTAGCGCGCGAAATCATCATCAGCTCTTGGGCTGGGACAGCGCGATGCGGTTGCCCTCGCTGTCCTCAATCTCGCCGACAAAGCCCGCCGTGCCGACATCTGCCTTGGGGTAGAGCACCTTGCTGCCGCGTGCGGTCGCGCGGGCAAACACGGCGTCGATATCGGGAACGGTAAAGTAGATGATCGGCCCATCATGGGTGGGTCGATAGACATCTCCTTTGGCGAGCGCACCACTGGCACCGGGCTCGCCATCAGCGCGCGGGAAGAACGCCATCTCATACCCGTCCACCGTCTCGCGGGTCAGCTGATAGCCGAACACGGCCTGATAGAAACCGATGGCTCGGTCCATATCGGTGACCGGGATCTCGAAGTGGAACACAGGATTGGTCATTGCTGCCCATTGCTCGCCCAGCTCGCTCGCCCCGTCCGCATCCGCAGGCGCGCAGCTCGCCGCCAACAACGTGAGCGGCGCTATCACCGCGACGCGGCGCAAGCTCAAATCTCCACCTGGCTCCCCAGCTCGACCACCCGGTTGGTCGGCAGGTTGAAGAACTCCATCGCGCTCGCGGCGTTGCGCAGCATCCATGCGAACAGCTTTTCACGCCAGATCGCCATGCCCGGCTTGGCCGAAGCGATCAGCGTCTGGCGCGAGAGGAAGAAGCTCGTGTGCATCATGTCGAACTTGCCTCCGCACAGGTCCAAGGCGCCGAGCAGCTTGGGCACGTCAGTCTCTTCAAGGAAGCCGCAATTGATCGTCACCCGGTAGAAGCCGTTGCCAAGGTCCTTGCACCCATAGCGGTCGGCCTCATCGACATAGGGCATGCCCTGCACGGCGAGCGTGAGGATCAGCACCCGCTCATGGAGGACCTTGTTGTGCTTGATATTGTGCAGCAGCGCCGAGGGAACGCCCGAGTTGATCGAGGCCATGAAGATCGAGGTGCCGGGAACACGTGTCGCGCTGCTCTGCGCGCTCTTGGCGAAGATTTCGATCGGGAGCGAGCCTTCGGCCATGCTCGCACGCATCAGCTCGCGCCCCTTGGACCAGGTGGTGAGCAGGGTGAAAATCACAAAGCCGATCAACAACGGCACCCAGCCCCCGCTCGGCACCTTGATGAGGTTCGCCCCGAAATAGGCGACATCGACAATCAGGAAGACCGTGACGAGCGGCAGCGCCTTCCACCACGGCCAGCGCCACAGGCTGAACAGCACAGCGGCGAGAAGCAAGGTGTCGATAAACATCGCCCCGGTCACTGCGATGCCATAGGCTGCTGCCAACTGGCTTGAGGACTGGAACGACAGCACCAGCAGGATCACCATGATCATCAGGCCCCAGTTGATCGCCGGGATATAGATCTGGCCCGCCGCTGCAGCGCTGGTGTGACGGATTTCCATGCGCGGAATGAAGCCGAGCTGGATCGCCTGCTGGGTCAGGCTGAACGCGCCCGAAATCACCGCCTGGCTGGCGATGATCGTCGCCAATAGCGCAAGGATGATCACCGGCACCCGCACCAGATCCGGGATCATCAGGAAGAAGGGGTCTTTGATGATCGCGGCCGCAGCCCCGGGCGAGGTCTGCGACAGGATCAGCGCGCCTTGCCCCATGTAATTGAGCATCAACGCCGGGAACACAAAGGTCATCCACGAGACGCCAATCGGGTTGCGGCCAAAGTGGCCCATGTCGGCATAGAGCGCCTCGGCCCCCGTTACCGCCAGCACCACGCTACCAAGCGCAACAAAGGCAATAAACCCGTCCGTGATGAAGAACCTGAGGGCATTCACCGGGTTGATCGTCTCAAGGATGATCGTCGGATTGGCGCTCAGATGCATCACGCCGAGCGTCGCGAGCATCCCGAAGTAGGTCAACATGATCGGCCCGAACAGCTTGCCGACCCGGTCTGTGCCGCGCGACTGGATCGCAAACAGGGCGGCAAGGATGGCGATCGCGGTGGGAACGATCATTTGCCCGGGCGTGGCAGGTTGACCCGGAATCGCCGAAGGGATGGATGCGAACCCGTATGCGGGATCGACGAAGACATATTGCAGGCCCTCGGTCGCCGACAGCACCGACATGGCCGGGGTTATCATGGAGTCGCCATAAAATAGCGCAGTGGCGAAGACCCCGAGCAGGATCAGCGGCGCTGTCCATCCTGCCTTGTCAGAGGTGCGCTTGATCAGGGCAAGGAGCGCGAGGCTGCCCCCTTCGCCGCCATTATCGGCGCGCATGATGGTGAGGACATATTTGACCGTCACCACCATCATCATCGACCAGAACACGAGGCTCAGCACCCCGTGGATATGCGCCGTATCGGGCGAGATGCCGGGCGCACCGTGATGCGATGCAAAGGTCTCGCGAAAGGCATAGAGCGGGCTGGTGCCGATGTCGCCAAACACCACACCGATCGCACCGACGGCGAGCTTCAGGCCCGATCCGCTATGGCCGTGCCCTCCCGGGGAAGAGTGGTGAACCGGATTATCAGCGGAGACTGCTGCGCTGCTCATATTGATCGGATTTCCCGAATCCCCCCGGTACTGCCCAACCGGCGCGACGCACTCGCAGCCAGTTTGGCGAAGCGGCTAGCACTGCTCTTTCGCACCTGCAATATCACCCTGTGCATTGTAAGACGCCGGACACGCCAGACGGTCATTGCCCTTGCAGCATCGGCGCGCGGGCGATCATGTCATCGAGGCGGGCCACTTCCGCCTCCAGCCCTTCGCGCCACGGGGCATCGGCTGGCGAGCGTTCGACAAGGCCATTCCAGACATTGCGCGCCGCGATGATCTCGCCACTCTGGAGATAGGCAAATCCAAGGAAATACTCCGCGCCTGCGTGCTGCGGGTCGATTGCTTGCGCCCGTCCGAAGGCCTGAATGGCGGCAGGCGTGACAAAGCCATCGGCATGACCCACCAGCGCAAGGCCAAGCGCGAGCCAGCTTTCAAGGTCACGCGGGTTATCTTTCAGCCCCTTTTGGAGCAGCGCTGCCGCATCGCCAAACTGCCCGCGCCGGGCAAAGGCATCGGAGGTGACAAGATAGCTGGGCGGCGGTGAACTGCGATCAAACAGCGCCGCACGGCCTTCCACCATTGCCTCGCCCTGCTGCCCAGCCTCGGCCGCTTGCGGCTTGGGGGCGGAAGGCTGACCGGGCGAACCCTGCCAGGCATAACCCGCAAGGCCGAAGACCAGCACCGCGCCAAACAAGGTCATCCCCTCGCGCGGAAGCCGCAGCACCAGCACGGCAAAGGCGAAGACCGCCAGAGCCAGCGCCGCGACCGCGAGCCAGCCGCCGATCATGCTGTCTCCCCCGCATCACTGCGGCGCTTACCCAGCCGGCGCAACAGCACCGCGCCGACAAGCAGGATCACCAGCACAGGCACGGCGAATAAGGGCCAGGTGGTCGCGCTCACCTCGGGTTCGTAGCTCACATAATCGCCATAGCGCGCGACCAGCCAGCGGCGGATATCGTCCGGGCTCTCACCCGCCAGCATCCGGCTGCGCACCTGATGGCGCATATCACCGGCCATCGGCGCGTCACTATCCGCAATCGACTGCGACTGGCACTTGAGGCAGCGCAGCGTCTGCATCAGCGCAGAAGCCTCAGCCTCAAGCCGCGGATCATCGAGCTGATTATAGGCATAGGGCGCGGGCGGCATGGTGTCCTGCGCCAGCGCCGGAAGCGCCGACACGGCCAGCAGCATCGCGAGCATGATGCGGGTCATTGCGCTTTCTCCAATTCGGCCAGCAATAGCGGCACGTGCTCGGGCCGGACATCGCCGATATGCTGATACCGGATCACGCCCTTGGCATCGATCACAAAGGTCTCTGGCACGCCCGAGGAACCGATCCCAAGCTGCACTTCCGATATCGTATCGCTGCCGATCCGGGAGTAAGGATTGCCATAGCGACCAAGAAAACCCGCGACATTCTCCGGCCGGTCGCGAATGGCGATGCCGACGATCTCGACCCCCTGTGCCTTGAGCGCTTCAAGCTGCGGGGCTTCGGTGATGCAGGGCCCGCACCAGCTCGCCCAGATGTTGAGCAGACGCGGCTTGCCGCCGGTGAGATCGGCGGTGGCGACGCCGGGAAGCCCGGGGAAAGCCGGATCGAGCGCGAAGGCAGGCAGCGGCTGGCCAATCATCGTGCTCTCGACGAACTGGTCCTTTTCCTGGGTCAGCATATAGCCAGCAACGCCCGCGAAGAAGGCGAACAGAGCAAGCGGGATCCAGAGCGTAAGGCGCGAACGCATCAGCGATTACTCAGCCGGGACGGGGCTGGCGGCGCCCAGAGCCTCAATATCGGCGCGACGCTCCGCCCCCTTGGCCGCGGCCTTGCGACGCGTCACATCAACCTGCACGCGGCCTGCAATGGCCAGGATGCCGCCAAGGCCGATCAGCAGCCCGCCGTACCAGATGAAAGTCACGAAGGGCTTCCACCACACCCGGATCTGCCAGCGCCCGTCTTCGGCCTGATTGCCGATCACGGCATAAAGCTGGCCGTCCCAGCGGGTCAGCAGCGCGCTTTCACTGGTCGATTGCGGCGGCGACCAGAAGTTGCGCGACTGGGGCGTCAGGATAATCGGCTCGCCGCCATTCCGGCTGACCGCAAGACGCGCTTCGATCGCGGTCCAGTTCGGCCCGGCGATCGGGGTGACGTTTTCCAGCGTGACAGCAAAATCACCGACCTGCTCGGTCCCGCCCGGCGCGACCGCGGCGAGGCGTTCCTGCGAGAAGGCCCCTTCGCAGGCCATCCCGAACAGCGAAACCGCGACACCGAAATGGGCGAGCACCATGCCCCAGGTTGCCACAGGCACACGGGTCAGCTTGCGTCCGCGCAAGGGCAGCAGCGCTGCGACCGCAAGGGCGACCGCCAGCCCAAGCCCAAGCAGCGGCAAGAGCGGAAACTGGCCGAAGAAGCTCACCAAAGCGATCACGCCGATCACCAGTGCCCCGATCAGCCCCAGTTCCAACTGGAGCCGTGCGGGCTTGTCACTCTTCCAGCGCAACAACGGCCCGACCGCCATGACCAGCAGCATCGGGACAGCGAAGATCGCGCCCGCCGGATTGAAATAGGGCGGGCCGACGCTCACGCGCACGTCAAAGGCTTCGGTCAGCAGCGGATAGAGCGTGCCGAGCAGCACGATCGCGAGGATCGCTGAAAGCATCACATTGTTGAACACCAGCGCGCCTTCGCGGCTGGCAAAAGCAAACCGCTTGCCCTCGGCTACCGCTCCGGCGCGCAGCGCGAAGATGGTGAAGGCCCCGCCAATGTAGAGCCCCAGCAGCCCGAGGATGAAAGCCCCGCGCTCGGGGTCGACTGCAAAGGCATGGACGCTGGTCAAGACTCCCGAGCGCACCAGAAAGGTGCCAAGCATCGACATCGAAAAGGCCAGCACGCCGAGCATGATCGTCCATGTGCGCAGCGCATCGCGCGCGGCGAGCACGCTCACAGAGTGCATCAGCGCCGTCGCCGCGAGCCACGGCATCAGCGATGCGTTCTCGACCGGGTCCCAGAACCACCAACCGCCCCAGCCGAGCTCGTAATAGGCCCAGAAAGACCCGGCAGTGATCCCCAGTGTGAGCAGCACCCAGGCGCCAAGCACCCACGGACGCATCACACGGGCAAAGGACGGATTGACCTCACGGGTCAGCAGCGCGCCCATAGCAAGACTGAAGGCGACCGACAGACCGACATAGCCCGAATAGAGCGTCGGCGGATGGATCGCGAGGCCGATGTCCTGCAGCAGCGGATTGAGACCCGTGCCCTCGGCGGCTGGCACCGGCAGACGCTCGAAGGGGTTGGAAGACAAGAGCAGGAAGGCATAGAAGCCCAGCGCCACAAAGCCCTGCACCGCCAGCGTCGCGCCCATGGTGCGCTCGGGCAGACGCCGCTCAAAGGCCGCCAGCAGACCGCCCGAAAGCGCCAGCACGCCCACCCATAGCAGCATCGAGCCCTCGTGGTTCCCCCAGGTACCGGTGAGCTTGTAGATCAGCGGCTTCATTGAGTGCGAATTGCTCGCCACGAGCTTGATCGAAAGGTCTGTGATCGCGAAGGCCCAGAGCAGCAGGACAAAGGCCAGCACCGCAAGGAAGGCCTGCACCACAGCAGCGGGGCGGGCATAGACAGCCAGCGGATTGAGCGCGGCTTCAGTGCTTCGCAGGGCAAAGACGCCCGAAACCATTTGCAGCACCGCCAGTGCCGCTGCGAGCCACAGGGCAGCAAGCCCGATTTCAGCGATCATTGGTTGTCCCTCACCTTTGTCACTGCGCTACTTCAAACCCACCGTCGTGTCGGCAGCCATTTTGGCGGCCTGTTCTGTCCCCATGCCCTCAAGCTCCTTGGGAACGTAGTTCTCATCATGCTTGGCAAGCAGGTTGGTCGCCATAAAAACGCCATTAGGGCCAAGGCTGCCCTCGGCGACCACGCCCGATCCTTCGACAAACAGGTCAGGCAGGATGCCACTATAGCGCACCGGGATCGCATCCGCAGTATTGCCGGTCACCAGGAAATTGACTGTGACGCCGTCAGCCTCGGTCTTGATCGAGCCCTTCTGCACCATCCCGCCAAGGCGCACCGCCTGACCGATATCGGGCGGCGTCGCCGCCATTTGTTCGGGCAGGTAGAAATAATTCGCCTGATTGCGCAGGCTCCACGCCGCCAGCAGACCGGCGCCGACAATCGCCAGAAGCGCGATGACCACGAGGACGAGACGTTGGTGTTTGGCTTTCATCCCACGATCCCCGCTCAGCGTCGCCTGGCCGCGTCACGCCGCGCCTCAGCGCGGACCATGCTTCGCCAAGCCCAGACGATCAGCAGTGCCAAAGCGATGCCGGCAACGCCATAAGCAAGCCAGACGAAATCCCACTGGTTCAGTTCCTCACGCATCACGCTTGCTCCATCGCAGGCGTCGCAAGCGCGGCAGCAGGCGCATCGTCATCCATCGCACGGCGGCGCAGGCGCGCCTCAACCTGCTGCTGCGCGATCAGTGCGCGCATCCGCATCAGCACAATCGCTCCGAACAGCAGCGAGAAACCCAGCACGGCGACGAGCAGCGGCACAAGGAAGGTCGGCTCGATCGCGCTCTTGCCCGCGGTGATGCTGGGCGGCTGGTGAAGCGAGTTCCACCACACCACAGACCGGTTGATGATCGGTACGTTGACCGCCCCGACCAAGCCGAAGATCGCCGCGATCTTGTTCGAGCTGCCTTCCTTGTCGGCTGCTTCGGTCAGTGCGATGTACCCCGCATAGAGGAACAGCAGCACCAGCATCGAGGTCAGCCGCCCGTCCCATTCCCACCATGTGCCCCAGGTCGGCCGCCCCCAAATCGAGCCGGTCGCCAGGCAAATCGCACAAAACACCATGCCCGGAACCGCAATCGCGCGCGCTGAAATCGCCGCCAACGGGTGTTTCCAGACCAGCAGCATGGCCGAAGAAATCGCGATCCCCGCCCAGCCCCCCATGCCAAGCCAGGCGGCAGGAACATGGATGAACAGAATACGCACCGTATCGCCCATCAAGCGATCTGGCGGGACCATGAACAGCCCCCAGCCAATCGCCCCCAGCGACAGCACCAATCCACTCCAGAACAGGAGCGGCGTCAGCCACTTCGCCAGGCTGAGGAATCGGGTGGGGTTGGCGTAGATCTGCATCGGGGAAGCGTCCGATTAGGCTTTTAGCCCTACAGCCGTTCCCGACAAGAGCGCAATTAATGGCTTAGGGCAATTGTTAGCGCTCCGCCGCGCGTTTGTTCAGCCGCGTCCGATCAGCTTTTGCGCCATGCCATCAGCAACAACGTCCGCCGAAACCCCGGTCGCTTCGCTTTCGCGCCAGATTGCCACGAGCCTGCCAAGGATCTGGTCCACCAACGCGTCGACTTCGGCAATATCACCAACCCGCCCTTCGCGGCGCGCGAGGTATTCGGTTGCCACCGAGATGATACCGCCCGCATTGATGACATAGTCGGGGGCATAGAGGATGCCGCGTTCGGCCAGCTGTGCGCCGTGCCGTCCCTCGGCGAGCTGGTTATTCGCTCCGCCCGCAACAATCGCGCAGTCGAGCCCGGCGATGCCCGCATCATCAAGGATCGCGCCGAGCGCAATGGGGCTGAACACCTCACACGGTATGGTCATGATCGCATCGGACGCCACCGCCTCGCCACCCAGTTCGGCAGCCAGCGCCGCAGCCCGCGCGGCATTGATATCAGCCAGCGTCAGTTTGGCGCCGTCCCTGGCCAACAGCCGCGCCACGCCGCCACCGACGGAACCCGTGCCCTGCACCGCGACCCGGACCCCGGCCAGACTGTCAGTGCCGAGCTTGTGCCGCACGGCCGCCTTGATGCCGAGATAGATGCCATAGGCCGTAAACGGCCCCGGATCGCCGCCGGCACGGCCTGCGCCGGCAACCGGCAGGCCCGATACATGGGCCGTGCGGTGCGACACGGCGACCATATCCGCTTCACTGATACCGACATCCTCGGCCGTGACATAGCGCCCGCCGAGCCCTTCGACCGCATCGCCGAAAGCGGCAAGCATCGCCGGGGTCTTGGTGCGCGCGCTGTCGGCAAGGATCACCGCCTTGCCGCCGCCCATCGGCAGGCCCGCCATCGCGTTCTTGTAGCTCATGCCGCGCGATAGGCGCAGTGCGTCACGCATGGCGCCCGCAGGGTCGGGATAGTGCCAAAAGCGCGTGCCCCCAGCCGACGGACCGAGATGGGTCGAATGCACTGCGATAATCGCTGTCAGCCCGCTCGCCCGGTCGTGGACAAGCTGCACCACTTCGTGCGCGTCAAAATCGGGCTCGGCCCAAAATGCAGTCATGTCATCTCCCCTGCCGCGCAGGCCTATGAGCGGAAAAAGGGGGATGATGGGGCGACCAATGGGGCTCGAACCCACGACCTCCGGTACCACAAACCGGCGCTCTAACCAGCTGAGCTATGATCGCCACACGCCCCTGCCCACATACCACCATTCCGGTCGCTGCCAAGCCCGCGCGAAGGGCGCGGTTTACGCATGGCACACGCGCGGTCAAGTGCGCTGGCACGGGGATCGCGCCCCTTGCACAAAGCCCCCTCGATGGGAAGCGAAAACTGTTTTGCCATCGCTGTGGCGAAAGATTGTTGCGCGCATGCCCAAAGGATTGCCAAGCGAGGTGACCGACTTATCCTTGGGCTGCGATGTTCCCCACCAGCGAATCCATCACCAACTCCCTTTCGGCGCACAGCGGCATGCAACGGATCCCCAGCCCCAAGGCAGAGGTGTTCCAATGCCGACGGTTCGTCCCCGCGGACCTGTGCGCCGATCTGGTCCAGCTGATCGACCGGGATCGCCGCCCCTCCACCATCGCCGACGATAATGGCGATGCCTATTTCCGCACCAGCGAGACCTGCGATCTCGCCGCCGCGTTGCCCGCCGTGCAGCAGATTGAAGCGATGCTGACCGGCCTGTCTGGCATTGACCCGGCCTTTGGAGAGCCGCTTCAGGGCCAACGCTATGATGTCGGGCAGGAGTTCAAGCCGCACACCGATTACTTCGCCCCCGATGGCCGCGATTTCAAAACCTACTGCACCCTATCGGGCCAGCGCACTTGGACCTTCAGGGTCTACCTCAACAATGTCGCGGCGGGCGGCGCAACACGCTTCAAGCTGCTCGACAAGATGTTCCAGCCGGAGGCGGGCAAGCTATTGTGCTGGAACAATCGGCTGGCCGATGGCGGCGTGAACCACGCCACGCTCCACCACGGGATGAAGGTGCGCAAGGGGGTCAAATATGTCATCACCAAGTGGTACCGCGAGCGCGAATGGCAGGGCTAGGACCCACCAAAGAAAAAGGCGACCCCGTCGGGCCGCCCTTCTCGTTACAGCCCGCAGGCTGCGCAGCGTGTGAAGCCGATTACTTCTTGAGGCTGAGCCCGCCAAAGCGCTTGTTGAACGCGGCCACGCGGCCACCTTTCTGTACCTGCTGACGACCGCCCGTCCAGGCAGGGTGGCTCAGCGGATCAATATCGAGCGCGAGCACGTCGCCTGCCTTGCCCCAGGTCGACCGGGTCTGGAATTCGGTACCATCGGTCATCTTGACCGTGATCATGTGATAGTCGGGGTGCCCTTCGGCCTTCATGACAATATTCCTTTGCAGCCTGGCGCCGGTTCCGACCGGCACAGCTATGAAATGGAAAGCGGCGCGCTTAGTGGGGAATGCGCCGGAATGCAACCGTGGATGTTACCACCGAGCGGCCGACCGCAGGAGCCCTTACGGGATTAGAGCGTTTTCCAGTCAGGTGGAATCACCTGACGGTTCGGAAAATGCTGTAAAGCAACAACCCAGAGCGGCCGATTTGGCGCAGCCAGATCGCAAACCGCTCTAAGGCGTAGGACGTGCGTCCCGAAGGATGCGCACAAATCAAACCTTGTCGGTCATCATCGCGGTGAACTCGACCTCGCAAGTGGTCTTGCCCTCCACGCTTGCCACACCCTTGAACTTGTAAACGCGGCTGCGCTTCTGGGTGAACTCGACATGGAGATCGAGCAGGCAGCCGGGTGTCACGGGGCTGCGGAACTTGGCGTTCTCGATCCCCATGAAGATCACCAGTTTGCCAGTGCCCGCCAACTCCATCGTCTCGATCCCGAGGATCCCGGCGGCCTGCGCCAGCGCCTCGATCTGGAGCACGCCGGGCATGATCGGTGCGCCCGGGAAGTGACCCTGGAAGAACTGCTCGTTCATGCTCACAGCCTTGACCGCGTGGATCCGCTCACCGAGCGTGATGGCCTTGACCCGGTCGACCAGCAGCAGCGGGTAGCGATGCGGCAAGGCCTGAAGGATCTTGACGATATCGTAGTCGAGCACCGCGCCCGCTGCCTCGCTACCTGCTTCGCTCATCGTTACGCGCCTGAGGGCTCAGCGGCCGGCGGGTGCGGCAGGGTTGCCCTGCTGCGCGGCAGCAGCCTGCTGCTGCTGGATTTGGGCTGCAATCGCGAGGCGCTGCTGGATCTCCTGATAGACCTGGACACCTTCGCGGCTCGGCTGCCAACCGGCCGGCGGCACAACGCCAACGGCTGGAACCTTGACATTGAGTGCTGCGGTGACCTGCTGCGTAATGTCTGCTTCAGGCGGAGCAAACAACAACGAGCCGGGGTCGATCACAATCTTGATCTGCTGCTTGGTCGTCACTTCCTGAAGTGCGGCGGGATATTGGCCAATGATCTGCTCGACCGCGAACACGCGCGCACCATCGATCTGATTACCAAGCGCCTGAATCTCCTGCTCCAGCGTCTGGAGCTTGGGGAAATTGGGGGACTTTTGCATCGCCTGCTGCTCAGTCTCATCAACCTGCTTGTCACCATTCTTGTCAAAGGTGGCGAGCATGGTCTGGCGCTCTTGCGCCTTGGTGCGGCGCTGTTCATTTTGTGCCGCATAGGTGGTGTTGACTTGCTCGTATGCGGTCTGGAAAGCCGTCGTGCCGATGATCGTGCGCGAGATATCGACAGTGGCCAAGCGGCCTTCAACCTGGGCCTGCGCAGGCAGCGCGGCGGTGGCGGCGAGGATCACGCCGAAGGGCGCGATAGATTTGACAAAGCGTGTCATCAGAATTGGGTTCCTACGTTAAAAGTGAAACGGCGCTCGTCATCGCCTTCGACCTTGCGGATGGTCTGAGCGAAGTCGATGCGAAACGGTCCGAAAGGCGAGTTCCAGTTTACGCCGATCCCGGCGGTGATGCGGGGGCTAGGCGAATCCCCGAGGAACAGCTCGCGGATATTGCTGCCGCCGACGATCTCGCGGCGATTGGGGTTGCCATTTGCGTCAGTGGGCGACGTCGTCGGTACGCGCACCGGCTGGCCGTCGACG
>JBJTTE010000145.1:0-7361 GCA_046080005.1 Erythrobacter sp. | reverse complement strand
GGCGTCGTCACGCCGCTTGCAGGGGCAACCAGCCCCTGCCGCGCGCCATTCCTGTCCAGCGGACTTCTGAACGCGATCAGGGTGGGTCAGGTTGGTCGGAAACCGCTCTAATTGAACCGCAGGCCGATCCGCCACAATCGGCCCGGCAGCGGGAGCCCAGCCTGCGGGAAAATCTGCGCGTCGGTCAGATTGTCGACCGCGAGGGTCAGCGAAAGACGATTGGCACCGACACGGATGAGCGGGATCGCACCGCGAACGGCCAATTCAGCGGCAGCTGGCAGGGCAATTGCCTCGCCTGACGGCCCAAGGTCGCGGGCGCTACCGACCGCACGCAGTTCCGCGCGCAGATCAAACCGCGCGGGGATATTCCAGTCCAGCGCCAGCAAGGTTTCAAAGGACGGACGCTGGGGCAGGCGGCGGATCGCAAGGCCGCTTGCCGCATCAGCACGGGCACGCAGCAGGGTGCCAAGGACTTCCACGCGCAACCGGCTGGTCAAGTCGCGCGTCACCAGCGCATCAACGCCGTAGCTGGTCGAACCCGAAAGATTGAAGCGCTGGCGGCGCCCATCGGGAAGCACGCGCTGGCTCAGGGTATCTTCGGAGCGGATAAGGAACGGGTTGAGCACAAGGGTCCAGCCGGGCCTTTGCCAGCGCAGCTCGATATCGCTGAGCCATGCGCGTTCCGGTGCAAGGTTGGGATTGCTCACGAACCGGCCCAAGGCCTCGCCGAAGAGTTCGCGCGCGCTGGGGAACCGGGTGCGCAGGCCGCTGCTGACGGTCAGGGCCGCGTCCTCACCCAGATCGATGGTCAGTGCCGCCGAAGCGGCTCCGGCCGAAAAGGGCGCGCGCGCGGGCTTGTCTCCGGTGCGCGGCGTTTCGGCCCGGTCATAGGAACTGCCAAGCGTCAACCGGACGCCGGGCGCAAGCGGCGCATCGGTTTCGATGCCGAGACTGAAGAGGTTCTGGCGAAAGGTCAGGCGCGGACCCGGGATCGCGGCGGGAAAGGCGGTATCGACCTGCTCATGCGTGCTGGATTGCGCCGAAGCCGCCCAGCGCAGCGCCAGCGGTCCAAGCGGATGGGTGACTGTCAGTCGCCCGCCGAGCGCGTTGTCCTCGTCCTCCTGCACCGCGCGCAAGGCCGCATAATCGATGCTGCGATATTGCTCGATCCGCTGGCCAAACCACTGCCGCCAACCGGTGAGCTTGATCGTGCTATCAGCACTGAGCGCGAGCGCAGCATTCACCGTCGCCTGTGTGAGCGCGATGTCGGGATAGCGCCAATAGCGTGGCCCCGCGCTTGGCGGGCGATCCGACTCAGGGGCAATGCCGCGCCGCGCGGCCAGGTGGAGCAGCGAAGCGCGAAACCCGAGATTGCCGGTCTCCCCACCCAGCGCCGCAAACAGGCTGCCTGCATCAAGATCCGTGTTGGTGCGGCCCTTGCCCGCCGCCTGGCCGAACGGCAGCGGCCCCGCGAGCGGTTCGGCATCGCGGGTGATCCCGCCTGCCGCCAAGGTTGCTTCCAGACCCCCGACCCGCGCGGCGAGCACCGCCGAAGCGCTTCCCGAACCAAGGCCCCCGACCTCCACCTGCGCAATATTGCCCTTTGAAAACTGTCGCGACTGAAAGTCGATCACGCCCGCCACGGCATTGGCACCATATTCGATCGGGGCCGCGCCCTTCACCACGCGCACCGAGCCGAGCAGGCCCGCCGGAAGCAGGCCAAGGTCGATGCGCCCGTCCCACGGCACCGCGAGCGGCGCGCCATGGAGAAAGACCTGCGTCTGGCGTTCTTCCGCGCCGCGAATGCGCGCAATCGTCTCACCGCGCGAATTGGTGCGCACCGCCACCCCGGCAATCCCACGCAAGACGTCCGCCGCGCTGCGCGGCTGGCGATCAATCAGCCAATCGACAGGGACCGTAAACTGCGGGGGCAGCGCGCGGTTTTCGCTGGCAGGCGCGGTGACAATAATGGTTGGCCAATCCTGCTGCTCGGCATGGGCTGGAGCAGCAGGTGCCAAGTGAGCCAGCCCCACGCCGGCCAGCAGCAGGAAAGTCCTCATTCGCCGGCGGGTATTGCACCCCCCTGAACCCACGGGCCGCCAGCCGCGATCAACTCGGCCTCAAACGCCGGGATCGTTGCGGAGACAAGTGTCGTCACACGATCCCTTGCCGCCCCGAAATCCGCCTTGGCATAGCCGAGCTGGGCACGATGCGTCTGCGTCGGGCCGTAGGTTGAGCCGAAAATGCCGACCTGAACAATGCCGAGCCTGCTGCGGATCGTCGGCTGCGTCCGCTCGTTGATCGCATTGCGCGCCGCATTGCCGTTGAGCAGCTCGTCAAGCGCGAGAGCCTCAGCGCGGATCGCGGCAAGACGATCATCGAGCGCCGCCGGGTCCCCTCCCGGCGTGCGCGCCACCGCTATCGCCAGCAGATCGAGCTTCTTGCGCGCGTCGCTGAGGGTGACGCCAAGCGCCGTGACCGAACGATCAAAGGCCGCGACCTCCTCCCAGAAACTGTAGGCATCGGGTTGCTGCGGCAGCGCCCCATTGCGCATTGGTTCAACCATGAAGGGCTGCGGGCCGACCAGTTCGACGGTCTGCCCGCGCACCCGCTTGGCCAGTTCGACGGTGTAGCGACCGGGCGCGACCAGGAAGCCAGCCGGTTCCTGCCCATCCGGGCCAACCGGGCGAGCGACGCCCGTATCGGGATAGCGCAGGTCCCAGTTGACGCGGTGAAAGCCCTTCTTGGCCGGACCCTTAAGGCGCCTCACGACATTGCCCTCCGCATTGCGGACAGTGAGCAAGATCGTCGGCTCGGTTTCCTGCAATTCGGTGGTCATCGCATCGAACGATGGGAAAGCGCTGTTGGTCCCTGCCTTGGTGGCTTCCTTCTCGCGTTCAGAGCGCATGGTCTTGAGCGAAGGGATGTCCTCGGCGAGGTAATAGGTGAAGTTCGCGCCGAAGGGCGGGTTGGGCGCGCGGAAGTAGTTATGCCCCTGCGATCCGCCCTCATCAAAGCCCAGCGGATGTTGCTCGATATACCACCACGCCTTGCGGCCCGGGAATAGCAGCGCTTCCTGCTTGAGGCTCGCTTCGGTGAGCGAGCGCAGCGGCGATATGTCATCGACCACAAAGAACCCGCGCCCGAAGCTCGCGGCGACGAGATCATCCTCGCGTCGCTGAATGGTGACGTCGCGGAACGCAATGGTCGGCGCCTTGCCGGTCAGCTCGACCCATTTCGCGCCGCCATTGAGCGAGAAGAACAGGCCGAACTCGGTCGCGGTGAACAACAGGTTCGGGTTCTTGTGGTCCTGCACGATGCGCCAGACGAGATGGCGATCGGGCAGGTCACCCTTGATGCTGGTCCAGGTCCGCCCGCGGTTGGTGCTCTTGTAGAGATAGGGTTTGTAGTCGCCCGACTTGTGGTGATCGAGCGCGACATAGACCGTGTTCGCATCGAACAGATCGGCGCGGATATCATTCACAAACGCCCGCGCTGGAACGCCGGGAAGCGAAGCTACCTCGACCCGCCGCCAATTCGCGCCGCCATCCTCGCTGACCTGGATCAGGCCATCATCGGTCCCGACATAAAGCAGGTTCTGATCGAGCGGGGATTCGCCGATCGAGGTGATCGTATTGAACTGCGACATTGCCAAAAGATCCCAGCCGGCATCCCAGCCCCATTGGCGACCTTGCGCAGGCAGCGCCAAGCGGTTCTCGTTGCGGGTGAGATCGGGCGAAATCGGCCGCCATGTGTCACCGCGATCCTCGGACCGCCACAGCCGCTGCGAGGCGTGGTAAATGCGGGTTGGCTGATGCTGGCTGACCAAGATCGGCGCGTCCCAGTTGAAACGCGGGATATCATCGCCGGGCGAGGGCTGCGGTTGGATATGCACGACTTCGCCCGTGATGCGGTCGACCCGCGCCAGATTGCCCTGCTGCCATGAGGCATACATGATATTGGGATTGCCGGGCTCGGTGGCCGATTGGTGTCCGTCGGCAAACAGCGTCACGAACCAGTCGTCGTTGCGGATGCCGTGGCGATTATCGGTGCGCGACGGCCCGCCCTGCGAATTATTGTCCTGGGTGCCGCCATAGACAAAGTAGAACGGCTTCGCATCGTCCACCGCGACCTTGTAGAACTGGGTGATCGGCAGATGGTTGATATAGCGCCATGTCTTTGTATGGTCGTAGCTTTCGTAGAGCCCGCCATCCGATCCGAAGATAATGTAATCGGGATCATCGGGGCGGAATGCGATGGCGTGGTCGTCAACATGCTTCAGGTCATTGTTGAGATTGGACCACGTCTTGCCGCCATCATTGGAAATCTGGGTGGTGTTGGACACCAGATAGACGCGGTCAAAGACATGCGGGCTGGCATAGAGTTCCTGATAATAGGAAGGTCCGGTGCCCTGACCGACGGCATTGGACATTTTCTCCCAGCTCGCACCGCGATTGTCCGAGCGCCACACGCCGCCCTCGCGCCGGTCAAGCTCGATCGCGGCATAGACCACATCGGGACGCAGCGGGGAGATGGCGAGACCGATCTTGCCCTTGTTGCCCGGGGGCAGACCGGTCTTGAGTTCGGCCCAGGTTTTGCCGCCGTCTTCAGACTTCCACAGCCCGCTTTCCGGGCCGCCGCCGACATAGGCCGCAACGGTGCGGTGATGCTGCCACATCGCGGCATAGAGCCGGTTGGGCTCGCGCGGATCGATCAGCAGATCGGTGGCACCGGTCCACGGTCCGGCCTTGAGCACATTGGTCCAGGTCTTGCCGCCATCGGTGGTCATGAACACCCCGCGCTCTCCGCCTGAAGACCACAACGGGCCCTGGGCTGCGACCCAAACCGTGTTCGGGTCCTTGGGATGGACGATGATCTTGGAAATATGCTCGGAGGTCTTGAGGCCCATATTGGCCCAGCTCTTGCCGCCGTCTGACGACTTGTAGATGCCGTCGCCAAAGCCGATGTGCCGTCCGCCATTGTTTTCGCCGGTCCCGACCCACACCCGGCTCGGGTCCGTCGGGTCCAGCCCGATCGCACCAATCGAATAGGAGCCTTGCCCGTCGAACAGCGAGGTCCAGCTGGTGCCCGCGTTTTCGGTCTTCCACACCCCGCCGGAGCCAACCGCGACATACCAGGTCGCAGGATCTTCGGGCACCACGGCGATATCGGCGATGCGGCCCGACATCAGCGCCGGGCCAATATTGCGCAGCTCAAACGCCTCGAACGTGCCGCTCGAGAGGGCAGATTGTGGCGCCGCCTCGTCGTCCTTCTGCGCGACAACACCTGACGAGAGGCCAAACACCATGGCCCCAGCAAGCACCGCCTTTAAAACTTTCATGCCAATCCTCGAAAGTAACATTCCTGAGCCGACACTAAACAGGAAGCCCTCCCCCGATGCAAGGGCCGCCGGGGGCGGTTTGGTGGAGTAAGTCACGGCACGCTCGGCAGAACTACGCGTGTCATCTGCACCCAGCGTTAAGCATCGGCGGGGCATTGCAGCGAGCGTGACGGAAACGCTACGCCTTGACGCTATCCCCGATCGCGGTCTCGACGCGGCGCTGGACCGTGACCTGTTCTCGCGCATCACCGTGCTGGCGAGCACCATGCTCGGCTGTCCGACTGCGCTGCTGTGCGTCATCGATCAGGAGCGGCCATGGTTCCTCGGGCGCACCGGCACCAGTCTAGCGGAAGCGCCGCCCAAGGATCCCTTTGGCGCAGTCTGCGTCCGGAGCGAGACGCCGCTGCTGATCGGCGATGCACGCGATGACCCGAGACTGGCGCAGAGCGACCTCGTGACCGGCCCGCCCATGCTCCGGTCTTACATCGGCGTGCCGATCCGCGGCGAGGGCGGCGGACTGCTTGGCGCGTTGTGCGGGATTTCGCCTGAGGTGGACGCTTTCGATCCGGCACAGATTGCGTCGCTGGCGATGCTTGCGGAACTGGCCGAGCAGAGCATTGCGCTGCATGGGTGCACCCGTGCGCTGAGCCTTGCCAATGTAGCGCTCCACCAGTCGAGCCGGAACTTTCGGCACGCCGAACGCGCCGCCAATGTCGGCAGCTGGCGGGTCGATCTGGCCACTGAGCAGCTGCACTGGTCGGATCAAGTCTATACCATCAACGGGATCGAGCCCGGCCGGGCCATGACTGTCCAAGAAGCGATCGGGCTGTACGAGCTTGAAGACCAGGACATGGTGATTGGCAAGATGCAGCAGGCCGTGATCGATGGCAGCCCGTTCACCTTCGAGACCACGATCCGCCGCCGCGACAGAGAACCCCGCCGCATTCGCGTGGTAGGCGAGCGGATCGATATCGACGGGAAGCCGGATTCGGTCGCCGGGATCATTCTCGATTGCACCGAGGAGCATTTGCGCAATGTTGCGCTCAAGCGCGCGGCTGAGTGCGACCGGCTGACCGGGCTCTACAACCGCGCAAGCTTTGACCGGCGACTGGCAGGAGCGATGCGACGGGTCGCGGACGAACCGGTCACTGTGGCGCTGCTTGATCTTGATGGGTTCAAGGATGTCAATGACACGCTCGGCCATCTGGTCGGCGACCGGGTGCTCGAATCCATCGCCGCGCATCTGCAATTGCGCAGCGCGGCGGGGGTCTTTCTGGCGCGCTGGGGCGGTGATGAGTTCGCCTTGCTGTTCCCGCCACAGATCGGCCTTGGTGAAGCCGTGCGCTTCCTTGAAGATCTGCTCGCCGAGCTCGGCGAGATGCCGCCGCTCGGCGACGCCCAGCTACGGGTCGGGGCGACCTGCGGCGTGGCGCGCATGACCACCGCAGCCAGCAGCGAGGAAATTATGCGCCGCGCCGATCTGGCGCTTTATCGCGGCAAGGATCTGGGGCGCGGAACCGTGGTCAGCTGGGACCGCCAGATCGAGGCGCGCCAATCCGCGCGGCAGAGCGCAATTATCCGACTGCGCGGCGCACTCAACATCGGCGGGGCGCTGGCTGCCTACCAACCGATTATTGACCTTGATACGCAGGAGGTGACTTCGGTCGAAGCGTTGCTGCGCCTGCGCGGCGAGAATGACCGGCTGGTCGGTGCGAGCGATGTGTTCGCCGCTCTGCTCGATCCCGAGCTGTCGCGCCGGGTCAGCCGACTGATGCTCGACCATGTCGTGGCCGATGGCCCGGCGATCCTGGCAAAGTTCGGGCCAGACACCCGGATCGGGCTGAACCTGTCCAATGCTGACCTCAGGCGCGGCGACTTCGTGCAGCATCTGGTCGACGTGATCGACGACAGTCCGCTCAGCCCAAGCAACATCACCATCGAGGTAACCGAGACCATGCTGCTCGATGCCACGGGGCACCTGCGCGCAGCGCTGGGGATGCTGGACGACTGCGGCTTCACC
>JBJTTE010000144.1:0-5343 GCA_046080005.1 Erythrobacter sp. | reverse complement strand
GGTGTCCTCGGAGGCGGAGCACTTGACCATCACGCGGTGGTTCTTGGTCAGGCTCTGGAGCATGTAGACGACTTCGAAGCGCTCGGGCCGTGACGGGTAATCGGCTCCAGCGATCTCCATCAGCTGCTGGTAGGCGTGCTCATCGCGCAGGATCTGGAGCACTTGCGCGAGCGCCTCGCGCTCAACGCGGAAAATGATCTCGCCGTGGGCTTCGACAGCCTCGATCAGCCAGACCGAGATGGTCTCGCTGACCGCGTCGATCACGCCTTCGTTGGAGGCGAACTTCGGGGCGGAGTGGAGAACGACCATGCCTGCGCCCTCACCGCTCGATCGTGCCGACGCGGCGGATCTTCCGCTGCAATTGCATCACGCCGTAAAGCAGCGCCTCGGCGGTCGGCGGACAGCCCGGGACATAGATATCGACCGGCACGATCCGGTCGCAGCCGCGCACCACCGAATAGGAATAGTGGTAATAGCCCCCGCCATTGGCGCAGCTGCCCATCGAGATGACGTATTTGGGGTCCGACATCTGGTCGTAGACCTTGCGCAGCGCTGGCGCCATCTTGTTGCACAGCGTACCCGCGACGATCATCAGGTCTGACTGGCGCGGGGACGCGCGCGGCGCGGCGCCGAAGCGCTCCATGTCATAGCGCGGCATGTTGACGTGGATCATCTCGACCGCACAGCACGCAAGGCCAAAGGTCATCCACCACAGCGAGCCCGTGCGCGCCCATTGAAACACGTCTTCGGTCGAAGTGACGAGGAAGCCCTTGTCATTGACCTCGGTCTGGAGCGCCTTGAAATAGTCCGCGTCAGGCGCGCGTACTTCGCCGCCTTGCGCAGTCGCCAGCTTCGCAACATCGGGAAGCCCTTGGGGGACAGAAATCGTGTTGCTCATTCCCAGTCCAACGCCCCTTTCTTCCATTCATAGGCGAGGCCGACCGCGAGGATGAACAGGAACACCATCATGCCCGCCCATCCGGTCCAGCCTGTCTCGCCCAGGCTGACCGCCCAGGGGAACAGGAAGGCGGCCTCCAGATCGAAGACGATGAAGCTGATCGCGACGAGGTAGAAGCGCACATCGAACTGGCTGCGCGCGTCCTCGAAGGCAGGAAATCCGCATTCATATTCGGACAGCTTCTCTGCGTCGGGATTATGCGTGCCGGTCAGGCGCGAGACGGCCATCGGCGCGACGACAAACAGTACCGACAGCCCGAGGGCAACCAGCACGAACATCAGTATCGGCAGATACTGGCTGAGATCGATCACGGCGATGTCCAAGTAGTTAATCCCTCTGAGGCCACTAAGCTTGTAGCGGCCCCGGCGCAAGGGGAGGACTCGGGTAAAACACCCTCGCTGTGTTGCAGGAAATCGAACAAACCTTGCGGAAGAGTGATCGGCCTTCCCCGCCGCCGCGCTAATTCATGATACGGGCAGCCGCCGCTTCGGTCGCCTTGCCATAGGGCGGCTTCAGCCCACCTAGCTTGGCGATGTCGATCTTGGGCTGGTGATAGACCGCGCGGGCGTGGCTGAACTCGCGAAAACCCTCGATCGCGTGATAGCTCCCCATCCCCGAAGGCCCCACCCCGCCGAAGGGCAGATCCTCCATCGAGACGTGGAACACCACATCATTGGTCGTCACCCCGCCAGAGATCGTGCGGGTCAGCACCCGCTCCTGTTCGGTCTTGTCCGCACCGAAATAGTAAAGGCCGAGCGGACGGTCATGGTCATTGATGTAGTCGACCGCCTGATCGACCGCCTTGTAGGTCATCACCGGCAGCACCGGGCCGAAGATTTCCTCCTGCATCACGCTCATATCGTCATTGACGCCGCGCAGCACCGTCAGCGGCATCTTGCGCTGGTTGGCATTGCCGAAGTCTTCGCCCGCCGGATTGACCTCGATCACCTCGGCGCCCTTGCCGCGCGCATCTTCGACCAGACCCTGAAGGCGCTCGAAATGGCGGTCGGAGACAATCGAGGCATAGTCATCATTATCGAGCAGGCGCGGATACATCGCCGCCGCCGCTCCGGTAACCCCGGCCACCGCCTCGTCAGCCTTGTCCTCGGGCACCATCAGATAATCGGGCGCAAGGCAGATTTGCCCGGCGTTGAGCATCTTGCCGATCGCGATCCGCTCACCCGCCTTGGCGAAATCGGCGCTGCGGCCCATCACCACCGGCGACTTGCCACCGAGCTCCAGCGTCACCGGCACAAGATTGGCCGCCGCTGCCTGCATCACGCGCCGCCCGGTCGCGGTCGAGCCGGTGAAGACCAGGTGATCGAACGGCAGCGAGGAGAACGCCGCTGCCACTTCCGGGCCGCCGGTGACAACCGCGACTTCCTCGGGCGCAAAATACTCCGCCGTCAGCTGCGCCATCAATTCGCTTGTGCGCTCGGTGAATTCGGACGGCTTGATCATCGCCCGGTTGCCCGCGGCGAGCACCTGCATCAGCGGGCCGAAAGCGAGCTGCACCGGGAAATTCCATGGCGAGAGGATGCCAATCACACCCTTGGGTTCATAGCGCAGCTCAGCCTTGGCACCGAGCAACCCCAGCGGAAACTGCACCTTGCGCTTTTCGGTCTTGGCCCAGGCATCCATATGCTTGAGCGCATGCCGCCCTGCCCCGACAGTCGCGGCAACATCGGTCAGCATGGATTGGTGGGTCGAACGGCTACCGAAATCGGCGCTCATCGCCTTGGCAAACGCGTCACCATGCTCCTTGACCAGCGCCATCGCACGGCGGATGCGGTCCTTGCGCTGGCTCATCGGTTCGGGGCGCGAGGCGGTGAAGGCTGCGCGCTGACGTGCCATCAGAGCTTCAAGTTCAGCGCGGCGATCATCGGCCATGGTATTCTCCTGACGGGCATAGGGGCATCGCGGTGATGCGTTTCGATTTGCGATGCTCATTTGCGCAAAGCGCGCGAGCGCGCAAGCAGATCGCGCATCGCGGCTCGCCCTAGGGTTTCGGGGCTTGCGAGCCGACCATCCGGTTGTGGCGCGTCAGAATGTCGCGGAGTTGGTCAATCGGCAGGGCATAGACGGTGGTCTCATTGGCACCGGTCATCGTGTCCGACGCGACCAACTGGTTCACCAGAGCTTCTTCGGTCGCCTGCACTGTTGCGGCGAACAGGCCGTCGAGCAATTCGCCATCCAGATCGCTGATCGCAGGTGACGCGGGGAAAATCTGATCTTGCGCCAGCGGAAGCCGGGTCGTGGTCGAGAAGGCCAGGGCAAATTCGCCAGAAAAGCTCCCTGCCGTGCTGCCATTGCGCCCGACCCCGAGCGCTGCCCGGCGTGCCATCCGCTCCAATTGGTGCGGCATCAAAGGCGCATCGGTGGCGATGACGATCAACAGCGAATTCTTGCCCGTCGGCGAAGGCTTGCCCTTGTCCGGCCCTCTCGCAATGATCCCGCCGATCTCTGGCCAATGGTCGGTGATGGCCCGACCGACCGGAATCCCGGCGATCCGAAGCTCCTTGCGGTCGCCGTGGTTCGCCTGGATCAGCACCCCCACGACAAAGCGGCCCCTGCGGGTATCGATCATGCGCGAAGATGTGCCGATGCCGCCCTTGAAGCCATAGGCAATCATCCCCGTGCCGCCGCCAACATTGCCTTCATCCACCGGGCCTGTCGTTGCCCGGTCAAGCGCGCCAAACACATCGTCCTGACTGAGCGGCTGGGCAAAGATATCGTTAAGGGGTCGATCGAGCGTCTCTGCCACCATCGGCAGAACGCGCGTTTCGCGCACCTCGGGCGGCATGCGTTCGGCGGACCAGGCGAGCAGCGATTGGTGGACCCTCCCGACATTGCCTGTGCCGGTCAGCGCGATCGGGCCGAAGAAACCGCCAATCTCTTGCACGAGGTGCGTGCCGGTCCATTCGCCGGTCCCGTTGATCGTCGCAAAGCCGGCAGCCACCCCGTCCACGCCTTGCTTTCCGAGCGGATGGATGACCGTTACCCCGGTGCGGCTTGTTGGTCCCTGCGGATCGGCGGGATCCCGAATGACCGTGACTTGCCCGACTTCCAGCCCCGCAACATCGGTAATGGCATTGGCCGGACCTGTAACGCCATCGAAAGGCACGCCCAATTCGCGGGCGCGGGGCTTGGCCCAGACCATGGCCGAGGTCAGCAGCAACCCCGCAATGATGACCAGCTTGATCGTCGCTTGCGCGCGGATGTGCGTCACGGCTGTTTGTGAAACGGCATTGCGCCGTCAAGATAGCTCATGGTCATGGTGACGCCGGTTCCTGTCCGCGAAAACGCGAAAACCTGTTCATCATCAATCGGCGAGACAAACCGGCCATTGCCCAAGGACCGCAGGGGGAATGGCGGGACCCCGCTGTCCACACCGCCAAAGATCAGGTGGAGTTGGCCGTCCTTGAAATCGAAGCCCAGCCGGTCGATGCCGAGGCGGCGATGGCCGACATCATAATCGCCTCTGACCCAAGCAAACGCCGCCGGATCAACCGGCATCTCGACGATCGTAAGCGCAGGCTGGCCAAGGAATATGCGGGCAATGCGGTTGGAAACACTGACGGGCAGATAATTCTCGCCCTGGCTGTTGGTGAGGACCACGACCGAGAGACACTGATCCGGATAATGCGCAAAATGGCTGGTAAAGCCGTTGATGGCTCCCGCATGCGAGAACTTGCGGGCATTACCGAGACTGCCCTCGACCAGACAGCCTTGGGTGTAGAGCGACAATTCGCCGTCTCCCAACCGCTGCCTTGCGGTCAGACGGCTCCTTATGGCCTTGCTGGTCTTGCGGCTGAACTCGGCATCGGCGAAGCGGATCACATCGGCAGCGGTCGAAACCACGCTGCCAGCGGAAAAGGCATAGAGCCAGCCATAGGCGGGTGCGCGCGCAAACGCACCGCCGCCGCTGTTATAGCCAAGCGCGCGGTCAGCCTCGCCAGCAGGATCAGCGACAAAATCACTGTTGCGCATCGCCAGAGGTGCAAACACGCGGTCCGCGATGAAGCGATCATAGGGTTGGCCGGATGCGGCCTCGATGATCAGGCCGAGGAGGTAGGTGTTCGAGTTGGAACAGTTGAATTTCTCGCCCGTTGGTGCGCGCAGCGGCGCGGCGTCAAAGAAGCGCGTTACATCGGCGCGCGATAGGCCGATCGGCTTGTCATTGGGAAAGTCCGGCAGCTCGGTATAGTTGATGATGCCGGAGCTGTGACCGAGCAGGTTGCGGATCGGGACATCGCGCGCCGGTGCGCGCAGCTCGGGCAGATAGCGAGATACCGGTGCGTTAGAGCGGTTTCCGACCAACCTGACCCACCCTGACGGAGCCGAATTGGGCTCAGGGCAAGGCGAGAGGAGTGAGCGATGCAGCG
>JBJTTE010000143.1:0-4697 GCA_046080005.1 Erythrobacter sp. | reverse complement strand
CGCCAAGCAGCGCGAAGTCGCCGCATTGCTTGATGCAGGCGCAGTCGACATGCTTGAGGCTCAGCTTCAGATCGAGCATTTCTGGGCTGGCGCGCTGCGCCGCGCGGTGATCGACGGCGATGTCGAGAACGGCAGCATGATGGCCGGGCAGTCTGTTGGCATGGTGACCAAGGAAGAACCCGCCGCCGACATTGTTGGCGACTTGATGGCGCAGTGCGAAACCGCTTTGGTGAGGGGATAGGCCGATGCGCCGCACAGCTCTTTGCGCAGCCGCGCTGACGCTTTCGACCGCCGCGACGGCGCATACCTTCTGGCTGCAACCCAGCGTCCACAGCGCCACCTCGGGCGAGGATGTGAGTGTCGCCTTTCGCCTCGGCGATGCCGGGAAAGAGAGCGATTGGGCGCTCCACTGGGAACGCGTGGCCTCGCTCCGGCTCTATGGCCCCGATCGTGTGATTGACCAGCTTGCCACGATCCGGCCGACCGGCCCGGACGAACGTGGGGGCGCGCTGATCACCGCCCCGGCAGCGCCCGGTAGCTATATCCTCGGGTTCGAGAGCAACCCCAGCTTGTCCGACCTCAAAGCCGAGCCGTTCAACGAATATCTCGCCCATGAAGGGCTGAGCGCCGTTGCTGCGCACCGCCAGGCCATCGGGGCCATGGGCGCCAATGGCACCGAATCTTACGCCCGCCGCGCCAAGGCGTTGCTGCAGGTCGGCGATGCCAAGACAGCTAATGTGACGCAGCCGATCGGGCAAACGCTGGAAATCGTCCCGCTCGCCAACCCCTTCACCCTCGCCGCCGGAGACGCGCTCGACGTGCAGGTGCTATGGCGCGGTGCGCCGCTTGAGGGGGCACAGGTCGCAGTGATCCGGCCCGACGCCAAGCATCAGGCCGAACTGCTCAAGACCGATGCCGCCGGCAAAGCGCGCTTCGCGCTCAAGCTGGGCTCGCGCTATATCGTCTCGGTGGTGTGGAGCGTGCCTGCGCCCAATGACAAGCAATCGAACTACATGACGATCTTTTCCAGTCTGACGTTCTCTAGCCCCGATTGAGCCGGTGTGCGGATGGCTTGCTTCAGAGGCTTAGCCAGCCTGCTGCGCGCAAGTCGGCAATGCGGCTACGGCTGACCGGTACAGTCAAGCCGCCAAGCAAAATCAGATGCAGATCGCGGCCCGCGCGCTGCTGGCCCGTGATTACAGAGCGCGCCACCCACCAGCTGCGATGGACCTGTTCGCCCGCGCCTTCGGGCATCAAGGCCGCTGCCTCGGCCAAGGTCATCAGCACCAGCGTGCTGCGCCCGGCAGCGATCACGCGGACATAGTGGTCCTCGGCGCTCAGAGCGAGGATCGGCGGGAAGGCTGGATCGAGCCGACCATGCAGGGGAGAGGCGGCAATCCCTGGCGACGGCAGCGGTTCAGCCTCGCCGTCGCGCGCCTCCGGGGCCAACACGGAAGCTGGTGCTGGCTCCGGCGCATGCTCGACCCGGGCATAGATCGCAAAGAACAGCGCGAAGAACCCCGCACCAATCGCCAGCGCCCCCAACCATAGCCTGCCAAAATCCGCGCCGAACATCGCTCCTGTCCCGCCGGTCAGGCCAGCCACAGCGTAGGCGACCACAAGGGTGCTGAAAGGCACAGCGAGCACAAGACCCCATGGCCGCGCCACACCGAGCAACCGGGCCATCGCGGTCCCGATCCGTGAAAAGACGACAAACACCAGCCACGCGGCAAGGCTCGCGCCGATCCACCATGCCAGCCGCGCGCCGAGGGGTAGCTCGCCGGCATCGATAAGGTTGAGCACCGCCACGCCCGCACCGACCGCAGCGACGATCCCGGCCTCGGCCATCAGGCGCTCGCGCGTGGTCAGTCGCTCGGCGACCATTCACGAAACTCCGCAGACCATTCGCGCAAAGCCGCGACCGCCCGCGAATGCAGGTCTTGTCGCGGCAGCGGAACGGCGGTCTTCCATGGCGCTCTTCCATAAAGCGTCAGCCCGAAAGGACGCAAGCATGAGCCCGCCGCCGCATAACCCCAAGCCCGCAAGCCAGCGGCAGATTGGCCTGTTACCGACCATCGCCGGGACGATCCTCGTCACCGCTGCGCTCACCCTCTTGTCGGTCCCCTTCGGCGGGTTTGGCGCCTATGGCAGCGGCAACGCGGCGGCAGGCACACCAGCGGGCCTGTCGCTCCCAATCATCCTCCATCTCGCGACGATCCTGCCTGCGCTGCTGCTCGGCCCGATGGTGCTGTGGCGGCGCAAAGGCGATGCGACGCACCGCCTGCTCGGGCGGATCTGGGCTGGACTGATGTTCACCAGCGCGATTGCCTCAGCCTTCATCCGCACGCCCGGAGCGGGGATCGCCGGCACCGGATACAGCTTCATCCATATCTTCACGGTCTGGACCCTGATCAACGTGCCGCTGGCGGTATGGATGGCGCGGCAGGGGCGCATCGCGGTGCATCGCGGGATGATGCGCGGGCTTTATGCCGGGATGGTGATCGCCGGTGCTTTCACCTTCATCCCCGGACGCCTGCTCGGCAATCTGGTGTTCGGCGCGCCTTAGCTCACAGTTTCGAGCAGCCGTCGCCACGGCGCGGCGCGCGGATCGTCACTGGCGAGCGGGTCCCAGACCGCTGTCATACGCGCCCGTGCTTCCGCTTCGGGCACACCAGCAGCACGGTCGAGCAGACAAAAGAACGCCGTCACCCGCCAGTTCATGATGCAATGGACGTGAGCAGGGCCGGGCCCGGCAGCCAGCGCTCGCGCCATCGCCGCGACGTGCTCGGGTGAGGGCGCGTCAAAGGGAACGGGGATATGGGTATGGGTGATGCCCGCTTGGGCGCAGAGCCCGCCCTCATCGGCCAGCGCCGCGGGGTGTTCATCGAGCGCCAGATTGATGACAAGGCGCACGCCGATCGCCGCGAGGCGCGCAGGGTCATCCCGCTCAAGCTTACCCGAAGTGGTGATCCCATCGTCCCGCCGCTGCCAGTTGCGGATATCGACGGGGTCACCCGCTTGGCTCAATTGCGTGCGACCCGCTTTGTGCCCTCAAGCGCTTTGTCCTCGTTGGCGCGCTTGATGACATAGGCGCGGATCGCCTCGATCTCTGGCTTGGTCAGCGATCCGGCGAAGCTCACCATGCCATTGTCTTTGAGCACGCCATCATGGACCACCGCACTCCACGTCTGTGCACTTTCGAGCGACCCGGCGTGGCGCAAGTCAGGCAACACGGTCGATCCAACCGCCCCGGCCCCATGGCACACGGCGCAGTACCGACCAAACTTGGTCTGCCCCACAGCAATCACCTCGGACGAGGCGGTGCTGGGCGGCGGATCAAGCGGAAGCTTGGCCAGAGCCGGCTCGCTCGGGAGCTTCGCGCTGCCGCCGAGCTTGAACACCAACAGGCGCGAGATATTGCGCACCGGCGCTTTGCGATCGAGCAGGTCGCCATCGATCGTCAGAGCGTAGGCTCCGCCCCACCCGGCGAGGACTGCAACATATTGCTCGCCATTGACGGTGTAGGTGATCGGCGGCGCGACCACGCCTGTCTGCGCAGCAAAGCTCCAAAGCTTCTTGCCATTGGCCGCATCATAGGCATTGAATTCGCTGCCGGCGGTGCCTTGAAACACGAGCCCACCGCCGGTGGACAACAGACCGCCGTTCCAGGGGCCAGGATGTTCGACGGTCCAGCGCGCCTTTTGCGCCACCGGATCCCACGCAACCAGCATGCCTCTCAGGGTCGCGGCCGCCTGTTTGCGGAAACCCGCATCGGGTGGAAGCTCGCCCGCCAGGCTAAAGCCGACATTGAACCCACGCGCGGTATCCGGCTTCCAGTTGGCTTCAGGGGCATACAACATTCCGGCTTCAAAGGCCGGAATATAGACCAGCTTCTCGTTGGGGCTGTAGGCCATCGGGTGCCAGTTATGCCCGCCGAGCGCGCCGGGTGTGACCAGCGCAGGCTGGCCGGTCTTGTCGACCCGCGCTTCGGGGTTCTCTATCGGGCGGCCGGTCTTGGGATCAATCCCGCTCGCCCAGTTGACGCTGACATAGGGCTTGGCGCTGATGAACTGGCCGGTCTCGCGGTCGATCACATAGAAGAAACCGTTCTTGGGGGCCTGCATCAGTACCTTGCGCAGCTTCCCGTCGATTTCCATGTCCGCGAGCATGATGTGCTGGGTGGCGGTGAAGTCCCACGTTTCGCCCGGGGTGGTCTGGTAGTGCCAGACATACTCCCCGGTCTTGGGCCGGATTGCCACGATGCTGGAAAGGTAGAGATTGTCGCCCTCGCCTGTCCCGTCCTTGCCCGGGCTGCGATAGGCGCGGTTCCACGGGCTGCCGTTGCCGACCCCAATGTAGAGCAAGTCAAGCTCGGGGTCGTAGGCCATCGTGTCCCAAACCGTGCCACCGCCACCGATCGCGTCGCTGGCGCCGAGTACGTCCATGTTCCAGGTCTGCGCGGCCTTCTGGAGATGCGCGGGCGCATCATCGCCCTGACCGCCTTCGGGCACGGTGTAGAACTTCCATAGCTGCTCGCCGCTGCCCGCATCATAGGCCGCCACAAAGCCGCGCACGCCGAACTCAGCCCCTCCATTGCCGATGATCACCTTGCCATCGATCACGCGCGGCGCGCCGGTGATGGTGTAGCTCTTCGACTGATCGACCGTGGCTTTTTCCCAGGCGACCTTGCCCGTATC
>JBJTTE010000142.1:0-9741 GCA_046080005.1 Erythrobacter sp. | reverse complement strand
TGCGGTCTCTGCGTGAAACCCTGCCCGGGTGCGGGTGAGGGGCGGCAGTTCGGATCAACCGCGCCTGCCCCTCGATCATCGTTCTGCCAGATCAGGACAGGCCCTCGGCGCACGTTTCCGTCTCAAGATAGTCTTGGACGTTAAGCGGTTTGCGCCGATGGCAGCGCCTGTTCAGGGCAGTTTGCTGATCCGCACCTTTAGCTGGCCCGAGTTGCCGCTCGCCACAAGGATCGGATGGATCAACACGGTGCTCACGCGATGGACCGCGAAGCGGCGCAGCGAGAGATCGAATTCGTTAAATGCCTTCTGTGCTGCTGCCCGATTCCTGTAAAGCTTGTTGGGTTCACCAAGCGCCTGACGCCCAACCTCCTCGCCACTGGCGACAATGACGAACAGATGTTTAAGCCAGTCTTTCCCATTATTGTGACCGTAGGCGGAGGCGTCATCGGGCGCGTTTTCAAGGGTGACCTCGTAGAGACCCGGCACGAGGTGCAGCCCTTCGACCACGCGCCGCTGCGGCGGGAAGCCAGATGAAGGCGCAAAAGGACCAATGTTTAGATTTATAATCCAATTACTCCGCTCGCCTCCGACTGGCGAACCGCCCTCTCCCACCACATCATCCGTCATTGCGCCCCCCCTCTTTACTGCGGGGCACGGCGCCCCGCTGCCAAACCAATGTAGTCAATAGAAATGAGGTAGCGGCCCAAATTCATACTGACAACAATCAAAGATACCGCAGCACTATTTCTTTAGCTTGCACAAGGTAATGCGCATTCCTTTGATGCCGCGCTGGCTAAAATCAGACGAAACTTGTCGCTTCATTTAAGTCGCGCCGTTGGAAATTCAGCACAGTGGCTCGCGGTGCCTAACGAATATACTCAGGTAGCACAGCCCCCCTCAACAACCGAGCTGCTCGGCCAGATCGATCAGGCTGGTCGCGCGATATTCCCAGTCCTGCTCGTATTTGAGGTCGGGTGCCGGTGCGCCGCCATATTCCAGCGGGCGGTGGACGAAGGCGCCTTGCAGGCCTGCGGCCCGCGCCGCGGCGAGATCGCCATGATGCGCCGCGACCAGACACAGCTCGCCCGGCGCGATGTCGAGCGCCTGCGCGGTGGCACGGTAGGCGGCGGGTGCAGGCTTATAGGCTTGCGCGATCTCGGCCCCGAGTATCGCATCCCACGGCAGGTCGGCATGGCGGGCCATGTTCACCATCAGCGCGATATGGCTGTTGGAGCAGGTGACGATCGGGAAGCGCTGCTTGAGCAGGGTCAGCCCCGCCACCGAGTCCGGCCAGGGATCGAGCCGGTGCCAGCCCATCACCAGCGCCTGACGCGCTGTCTCATTGAGATCGAGCGCCATGTCGGCCAGCACCGCATCGAGCATTTCGCGGTGCAGCACGTCAAGCTTGACGAATCCCCGCCCCGATCGCCCGAACGCCTGCATGCCCCCGATGTACCGCGCCCGCCAGGCATCGGTGAAGGCAAAGGCATCAAGATCGGTCCGCCCCGCTGCGGCCAGCACCGGTGCGACGGTGGCAGCGATGCTGCTGCGCCAATCGACCACCGTGCCGAACACGTCGAAGGCAAGGGCTTTTGGCAGAGCTTTGGCGGCGGCGGCTTCGGTCATGGTTTCAGCACTCGATCTGGTGGCGGTGGCACAGGCAAAGCTGCCGACCGGGGTGACGATGCACGATCTGGATGCGGTTGCGCAAGGTTGCGCCCCGTCACGGCGGACGACCTCACGGGGTCTTGCGGATATCCTCGGTCAGCACTGCCACGGTCATCCCCAATTGGCTCACCTTGAGAACATTGGCGGCGCGGGTACCGTCCGGCGCGAGGGTCAGTTCCTGATGCACTTGGAAACCGTCTTTGATCGGATAGTCGAGCATGAGCAGGTTGCCGCGCGCCTCCCCCCGCACGGGCCCGATCGCGCCGGTGAGCGTGCCTTCATAGCGCCCCGGGGCGACCTCGGTCAGGCGCCACTGCCGCTTGCGCGCGGGCTTGTCGCCCTCCCGCAAGGTCTGTTCGAGCACCAACACACGCCGCGGGGGGGCAGCCCAGGCGGCTTCTCGGGTGACGATGGTCTCGATTCGGCCACGGCTCTCGACCGTTACCGGCACCGGATCGGCCATCATCTTGGTGAAGGTGCCCGTGCCCTGACTTGTCCCGGCAAAGAACGTGAAGGGATCAAACTGCGGCGCATCGGCGCGCGCCAGCGAAGCCGGCTCGTCGGGCATGGACACACACCCGGCAAGCGCCAGCGTGACAGGGGCAAGAGCCAGGAAGCGCAAGCGCGATGTCAGCATCGGCCCGCGCCTTACCCCCGTTCGTGCCATAGGGGGATAAGCCGCGTCAGCTCCACCGCGCTCCATGCCCCCACCGGCGCGATCATCAATCGTGCTCCCGGTCCCCCGCGCCCACATAGAGCTGGTTGCCGACTTCGCGGAACTTGGCGCTCATCTCGGCCATGCCCGCCTCCGCTTCGTCCTCGCTGGCGACGAAGGTTTCAATCCCAGCGTTCTGCTTGGCGGCAAAGTCGCGCACTTCCTGCGTGATCTTCATCGAGCAGAACTTCGGCCCGCACATCGAGCAGAAATGTGCAGACTTCGCGCCCTCGGCCGGCAAGGTCTGGTCGTGGTATTGCTCGGCCGTGTCAGGGTCGAGGCTGAGGTTGAACTGGTCGCGCCAGCGGAACTCGAAGCGCGCCTTTGAGAGCGCATCATCGCGCACCTGTGCCGCCGGGTGCCCCTTGGCGAGGTCAGCCGCATGGGCCGCCAGCTTGTACGTCACCACCCCCACCTTCACATCGTCACGGTCAGGCAGGCCGAGGTGCTCCTTGGGCGTGACGTAGCAGAGCATCGCGGTGCCATACCACCCGATCTGCGCCGCGCCGATGCCGCTGGTGATGTGGTCATACCCCGGCGCGATGTCGGTGACGAGCGGCCCGAGGGTGTAGAACGGCGCTTCGCCGCAGGCCTCCAGCTGCTTTTCCATGTTCTGCTTGATCTTATGCATCGGCACGTGGCCGGGGCCTTCGATCATCACCTGCACGCCCTGGGCCCAGGCGCGCTTGGTTAGTTCACCTAGGGTGTAGAGTTCGGCGAATTGCGCTTCGTCATTGGCGTCCGCGATTGATCCCGGACGCAAGCCATCGCCCAGCGAATAGGCGATGTCATAGGCCTTCATGATCTCAGTGATCTCGTCGAAGTGCTCGTAGAGGAAGGACTCCTTGTGGTGGGCGAGGCACCACTTGGCCATGATCGATCCACCACGGCTGACGATCCCGGTGATGCGCTTGGCGGTGAGCGGGATGTAGGGAAGGCGCACACCTGCATGGATGGTGAAGTAATCGACGCCCTGTTCGGCCTGCTCGATCAAAGTGTCGCGGAAGATCTCCCACGTCAGGTCTTCCGCAATACCGCCAACCTTTTCCAAAGCCTGATAGATCGGGACCGTGCCAATCGGCACTGGGGAGTTCCGGATGATCCATTCGCGGGTGTCGTGGATGTTGCGCCCGGTGGAGAGGTCCATGATCGTGTCCGCGCCCCAGCGGGTCGCCCAGACCATCTTGTCGACTTCCTGCGCGACGTCCGAAGCAACGGCAGAGTTGCCGATATTGGCGTTGATCTTGACGAGGAAGTTGCGACCGATCGCCATCGGTTCGCTTTCAGGGTGATTGATGTTGTTGGGGATGATCGCCCGCCCGCGCGCGACTTCGCTGCGGACGAATTCGGGGGTGATAAAGTCGGGGATCTCGGCGCCCCAGCTTTCGCCGTCGCGGATCAAGTCCTTGGCGATCTCGCGCCCGAGGTTCTCGCGTTCGGCGACATATTCCATTTCCGGCGTGATGATGCCGCGACGCGCATAGTGCATCTGGCTGACATTCATGCCCGCCTTGGCGCGCAGCGGCCGCTTGACTGTGTTGGGGAACTGCGCAACCCCGCCCGAACGGTCGGGACCGAGGCGGCCATTGTCTTCGGGCTTTACCTCGCGCGCCTGATAGTCTTCCACATCACCGCGCCCGAGAATCCAGTCGCGGCGCATGGGCGCAAGGCCCGCGTTGATGTCGATATGGGCATTGGGGTCGGTGTAGGGTCCCGAGGTGTCATAGACACGCACGGACGGCTCGCCGCCCTCAAGATCAATCTCGCGCATTGCAACGCGAATGCCCGAGCCCGTGCGCGCGCCGACATAGACCTTGCGGCTGCCTCGAATGGGCCCGGTGGTGACGCCGATTTCGACGGGGCTGTTGATGTCGGCCATGCTGCGCTCTCTCTCCTTGGCGAAGGACGAGCGGACCGGTGGCGGCTGCCAGCCCACTCCCTCCGCCGATGCTAATCGGTTCAGGTTCAACGGGTCGGGCGATGCTAACCGCCCCTCTCAGCCAAGCGGCTCCCCGGGGATGGCGTTGGACTAGAAGGTTTGAGGCGGGGTGTCGAGTGGCCCGCTGACATTCTAACGAATGGGTATCACTTTCGGTCTGCTTGCGACATCAGGTCGAGCGCAGCGCCTAGCGCTGGATCGGTGCCATCGATGGTCGTCTCGCCAGCCCCGAGCAGCACGCGGGGTTGCCACTCTTCACGCGGAGTCCCATCGGCGGCGTATAAACTGTCCCAGGCGAGCGATAGGCTCATGCAGCCGTTCTCAGTCGTGTTGCTGTTATACGTCCCGAGCAGGTCGGCAAGCGGCGTACCAATGGTCGGCACGCCAGCCGTTCGGTCGAATGCCATCGCCAACGCCTCGCCGACACTGCCGGTCCAGCGCCCTGCGAGCACTACGATCGGACGGTCCCAGCGCTTTCCTCTCGGAAAGACATATTCGGCATATTGCCGGGGCACGCCGAACACGGACTCTTCATAGGCGTTGCGGTGAACCTGATAGACGACGGGCTTGTCGACGAAGTGTCCAAGGATCGCGCGCGCCACAGTGGTATTGCCGCCGCTGGGCGTGTCGCGCAGGTCGATAATCAGCGCCTGAGCGTCATGCACGGCGGCGAGCGCATCATCAAAAGCTTGGATGAGGGCATTGTCTCCGAGGGAATTGTGGAAGCGAATATGCGCCACACTATCGTGGCGTAAGACACTCAGCAACCCTTCAGGTCGCGGCGCAATGCTCTGATCAGCAGGCGGCAGATTGACGATCCGCTCTTGATCGTTGTGTCTGAAAACAAAACGTCGTGTTTCGTCGAGCTTGCCGCTCACCACTACGTTGACGGCATATTCAAGCTGCGCTTCGTCTGGCTTTTCCATGACCGGCGCGAGCGCGGCGCGGGCGAGAGCTGCAAGGGGTTGCCCGTCCATTGCCTCCACCGCCCAGCCTGGCCGGACGCCTTGGGCAAAAGCCGCGCTATCACGCCGAACATCGGCGATCAGCCACCTTCCGCCTTCCTTTGCGATCCATAGGTCGGAGGAGGATGGTAACCACGCGCGTTCGGGCAGCGTGACAGGACTGACGTGGAAATGGCCATCCCGAAAGGCATAGCCAAGTGCCTCGGTTATCGTACCGAGCTGTGCCACGCTGGTCGCATTCGCCGCGCTATCGCCAGCAGCGGCGAGCACTGCGTCAGCATCGGCTACCCGTCCGAGATATGCGTAATTTTGGCGCAGGATCATCGCAACTTCGGGCCATGCTGCATCGCTGGCCGCCCATGCGTCACAGGCTGCGCTTCCGGACTGCGCGGCAGCGACATTTGGGGCGAGAACAAGGGCCAAAGCGATAACTCGCCGGGCTGCGCGCGGTGCCATGATCATCTTACCCAACCCTCTCAAAGCCATCAGCCAACCATGCCGACTTCACGCTTTGAGCCCAATCAGTCGTCCTTGGCCACCCCCAGCAGACACGCTGATAGCAGCAGCGTCGCCAACACACCCGTACCGCCCGCCAGCGGAACACCGGCGATGAGGTCGCCGCCTGCCACCATCTTCCCGCCCTTGGCGATCATCGCGAGGCCGCCGAACAGCGCGCTCGCTCCGCCCAGCAGCTTGCTCCCGCTCGCCATCCGCGACAGGCCCACCAGCAGCGCGGCGAGGCCCAACAGCAGCTTGGCGGCGTTGTAGACGAAGAACGAGTAATCGACGATTGCGCCCGCGAGCGGAGCCAGCGCGGGGGTCGTGTCGGCCGCGTCGCCGAACGGGCCGAACAGGGTCAGCCCGACGCCGACCTGCACTACATTCAGCGCGGCGCTGAACGCGATGGCTGAAAACACCAACGTGAGCCCCTTGGACTTGACCATCGCCGTTCCGGCGAGCGCGGCGAGTATGGCGAACAACACGCCCTCGCTCCCCCACAGCAGCTGGCGCGGCACATCCAGCTTGGCGACGTAGAGTGCTGTATAGACCGATTGGGTGAGCGCCGCGATGATCAGCAGGATCGCCACAACCGTGACAGTGCGATGATGTGTGAATTCCATGGTTACCCCCAAGCGGCGCCGAAAATACTGCCGTTCACCGCTATTCGCTGCCGCAACCTGCGCGGTTACCGTCAGTCCACATAGTGGCGCTGCAGCACGGAGGTAAGCTGCTTGGCATCGCCGGGCTATGCCTTCAAGGGAGCGGCGGTCGCACCACTCCGCCTTAAGTAGCAAACCGGGCGGGAATGTCCGGATCGGTGGTATCCAGCAGCGGGATCGCACCCGCTGGCAACCCGGCATAGGCCGATGCCCAGTGCCTCACCCAGTCGGGGTCACTCGCCTTCGACGGGTGGTAACCCGGCAGCAGCGAGCGTAGCATTGCGGGCGAAGTGTGAAAGAGGAAGCGCGCCACCATCCCCCAAACCCGCAACCGACTGAGCGGTTGGTGCCACCGGCCATCGCGCTTGAGCATCCGAATATAGGCCTTGCGGCTGGCCCAGGCGACTTGCGCAGTGCCGCACAGCAGGCCCCAGGCTCGCCCACGCCAATCGCCATAGAGATGGTTGTAGAGATCCCAGGCGACGGTCTTGTGCTCGGTTTCCTCCACCATGTGCCAAAGCACGAGCGAGGCGACCGATCTGTCCGCCCCGGCGAACAGCATCCTGCGTTGGCCGATCAGCCATTCGGTGATGCCCATCGTCATCGTCTCGAACCCGGCGGAGTAGGCGAGCCGCCACTTGAGGCTGCGCTTCTGAAGGCCGCGATAATCGGCCTCAAGCTCGTCCTCTACCTCGGCAAGCTCGGGATAGGTTCGCTTCAATATCTCATTGTAACGCCGGTGATTGCGGTAGTGGACGCCCTCCTGACCGATAAAGCCATGGACGTCCGCCTTCAGCACAGGGTTGTCCACGAGCTTCAACGCCTCGGTGACGGTCTTGATCAAGAATGGCTCAAGATAGGGCATGGTCAGCGAAGCACCATTCGCCATATGGCTCCATTCGGGGCGGTCAGGATGCCAAACGGGATTAATGTCCTCGTCAAAGGCAAAGGGTATCTGGCGGACCAGGATGGGTTGGAAGCTCATGCCTTGCTTCTCAAGTGCCGATAATGCTGCCAGACGCCCCATCCCAATAGTGGCACGGCAATGTGGACGCCTATCATCGCTGGCCATCCCGCAAGGAAGATGATGTTGTTGGTCGTGACATGGCCGGGAAATGGCCCGCCGCCAAATTCCAACCCCCGCGTGCCGAACAGGGCATTGGCAATTGCGGGCAGAGTGAAGAGCCAGCCGAACGCAAGCGTCGCCCAGAACAGCACGGCCTGCGCACGCTCGCCCAGCCGGATATAGGCTCCCACCGCACCGATGGCGATCAGGATCGTACCATTGGTGATGCCTTCGAGATGGGCCATGTTCCAAGCGCGCCGGTCACCCGGAATGTTGGCGGGGAGATCCGTAACAAATGGCCACAGGTCGATCGCACCGAGCGTGAAGAAGAACTACAGCCAGCCAGACAGAACTGCGCTTGCAATCAGGGCGACGCCATTAAGCACAAGCAGGGTGCGCCTTCCCTCAGTCATTCTGGTCCCCCTTGATGCTGCCTCGCCGGACCGATCTCATGGATCAGGTGCGGTGGCAGCAACGCCCTCTCGAAGAGGGTGGTAAACGGTCTGGCTGCCAGCGTCCAGTTCGGAGAGGTCTCGCATCTTGCTACGCTCGTTCAGGGCCTCTCGAAAAGTACTTCCCGCTTAACATCGATCAGATCCGACAAGAATGTTCTTCGGCGGGTTCAGCCCTTGCTGTCGCACAGGGGAGACCCGACTGACCGCAGGCAGGCTCGCTGAAGTTAAGGGCAGGTCGACCCTTGGCAGTGGCCTTTCGGGAAGGCCGTGTGCGACGCTCGCCTTAAGTGCGGCAAAGCAGCGCGCATCGATTGCGCTGCCGACTTCGGCCGCCATGATGTCGAGTGCTTGCGAGATCGGCATGGCAGCGCGATAGGGCCGATCCGCTGTCAGAGCGTCAAAAAAATCGGCGACGCTAATTATGCGGGTTTCGAGCGCAATCATGTTGGCATCGAGCTTCAGCGGATAGCCGGTGCCGTCCAGCCGTTCATGGTGCGAAGCGGCGATCATCGCCATGTCGCGCACCACGGACACACGGCTCAGAATGTCGGCGGACAGGCGGGCATGGTCGCGCATGACTGCCCATTCCCGCTCATCCAGCCTGCCCGGCTTTTCGAGGATACGGCTGCTGATGCCGAGCTTGCCCACGTCATGCAGGATGGCCGCGCGGCGCAACCCCAAGCGTGTCAGCGGATCGAGCCCCAGTTGCTGTGCGACATGATCGGCAAACAGCCCCACCCGCTCGCTATGACCGCCGGTGTAGGGGCTCTTGGCATCAATCACCCGTCCGAAAGCATCGGCAATATCATCAAGCCAGGCTTCGTCTACCGGCAGTTCCTGCGCGTCAGGCTGGAGCGCGGCAAGCCGCTGCGGCAGATCGCGGGCGCTCAGGGCGCGCCAGAACTGCGCCGACTCAGAGATCGCCAGAAAGGCAGACACGAGCGCAGGATCGAACCAGCTGCCGCTGCGCTGTTTGATCTCCTTGCGGGCCGCTAGCCCACCTTGGGCGATGCAAAAGACATCAGCCACCTGGGCGATGAGGGCAATGCGCGCGCTCAGCGGGATTGCTTCGCCCGCTATGCCCAGCGGCAGCCCGGAGCCATCCCAATGCTCGTCCAGCGCGGCAATGGCCTCGGCAACATGCTCGGAAAAGCGCAACTGCCGGGCGATGTCGGCTCCGCGCGTACAGCGCGTGTCGATCAAGTCGACCATGATCGGGCCGGCATTGGCGAGCAGGGATTCGATTACACCGTCGCGCCCACCCTCTTGCACGTTTGCTTCGCTGCCAGCCTTTGCCTTGATAAACCCGCCGAAATCTTCCGGGCGGGGGCCGACCAGCTTGAAGTCATGCTTGAGCAAGCGGTCATTCCCAGCGAAAACCTGAGCAACCCGCGCAGCATTGGCGCTGCATCCCAGATCCTTGAGCAGCACGGCATAGTAAAGATCGCCCAGCGCGTTCTGGTCGAGCCCGATTTCCGCTCCGAGCTGCATGGCTATCCAGCAGGCGCGGATGCTGTGGCCAGCTGGCTGTCCCTCTGTCAGGTCAAGGGCATAAGAGAATGCGCCCAGCACTTCGGCAAGCGATGCTTCGCGGCCCGGGCCGACATCGAACTGGCGCTGGCTTTCGGCAAACATAGCGATGGCCCTAAGAGGCCGTTTCGAAAGGGGTTGAGCGGCTGAGGTTGCTGTGATTCCGGGGGTTTTGCAGACAACCCGGAGATTATGATGTGGACCCCGGCCACCCGCGCGCAGCATACGCGGGTTTCGAAGCGT
>JBJTTE010000141.1:0-4856 GCA_046080005.1 Erythrobacter sp. | reverse complement strand
CAAGACCGCCATCGTGGAGCGCGAGAACCTCGGCGGCATCTGTCTCAACTGGGGCTGCATCCCGACCAAGGCGATGCTGCGCTCGGCCGAGATCTTCCACTACATGCAGCACGCAGGCGATTACGGCCTTGTCGCCAAGGGGATCGAGGCGGACCTTGCCGCTATCGTCAAGCGCAGCCGCGGCGTGGCCAAGCAGCTCAATCAGGGCATCGGACACCTGATGAAGAAGAACAAGATCGCGGTGCATATGGGCGAGGGGCGGCTGACGGGAGCCAACAGTCTGACCGTGACATCGGACAAGGGCGAGGAAGCCCTCACTGCCAAGCACATCGTCGTTGCCACCGGAGCGCGCGCGCGCGATCTGCCCTTTGCTCCGGCTGACGGCAAGCGCGTGTGGACCTATCGCCACGCCATGACCCCCGCCGAGCTTCCGGCCAAGCTGCTGGTGATCGGCTCCGGCGCCATCGGGATTGAATTCGCCAGCTTCTACAATGATCTCGGCACCGAGGTGACGGTGGTCGAAATGCTCGACCGGATCGTGCCGGTGGAAGATGCGGATGTCTCCAGCTTCCTCGAGAAGTCTTTGAAGAAGCAGGGCATCACCATCATGACCGGCGCGGGGGTCGAGGCGCTGAAGGTCAGTGACAAGGGCATTACCGCCACCATCAAGGACAAGGGCGGCCAATCAGCCACCAGCGACTTTACCCATGTGATCGTCGCCATCGGGATTGTGCCCAACACCGAGAATATCGGATTGGAAGCGCTTGCCGACATGGATCGCGGTTTCATCCAGATCGATGCCTATGGCCGCACCAAGAGCCCCGGACTGTGGGCGATCGGTGACTGCACGCTGGGGCCATGGCTGGCGCACAAAGCGAGCCATGAGGGCGTTACCTGCGCTGAGGCGATAGCTGTCGAACTTGGCAACAACGAAGTGCATCCCCACCCGCTCAACCGCAATGCGATCCCGGGCTGCACCTATTGCCATCCGCAAATCGCCAGCGTCGGCCTGACCGAAGCCAAGGCCAAGGAAGCGGGTTACGGGGTCAAGGTCGGCAATTTCCCCTTCATCGGCAACGGCAAGGCGATTGCGCTGGGCGAGGCCGAGGGCTTCATCAAGACCGTGTTTGATGCCAAGACTGGCGAGCTGCTCGGCGCGCATATGGTCGGAGCGGAAGTGACCGAGCTGATCCAGGGCTATACCGTGGGCAAGACGCTTGAGACCACTGAGGCCGAGTTGATGCAGACCGTCTTCCCGCATCCGACATTGAGCGAGATGATGCACGAAAGCGTGCTCGACGCTTACGGGCGGGCGCTGCACTTCTGAAGGACGCAGCATGAGCGAGGCGGCACCCAAGGCACTGAAGGGCGAGGATTGGGCCGGCGAGATGGGCGAGCGCTGGCTCGCCAGCCTCGACCGCTTTGAAGGCATGATCGCACCGATCGGCTCGGCTTTGTTGGCCCACGCTGCCTATCAGCCGGGCGAGCGGGTGCTGGACCTCGGCTGCGGTGGCGGGGCAACGACGTTGACCATTGCCGATAGTGTCGGGCCGCAAGGCGCTGCACTTGGGCTGGATGTTGCGCCGATGCTGATTGCCAAGGCCGAGGAGCGCGCGACCACCTCGGGCAGCCGGGCGCGCTTCGTTTGCGCCGATGCGGCCACGGCCATGCTCGAACAGCCGCCCTTTGACCGGCTCTTTTCGCGCTTCGGATCAATGTTCTTCGAGGACCCCATTCCGGCATTCACCAATTTGCGCGGCCTGCTCAAGCCCGCCGCGCGGATGGATCTCGCGGTCTGGGCGCACCCACGCGACAATGCCTGGATGATGGAAGTAATGGGCGTGGTGCGAAGCCATATCGAGGTGCCGCTCGCTGTCCCGCGTGCACCGGGGCCATTCGCCTTCGAAGACCTGGGCTATCTTGAGGAGATCCTTACCAGCGCAGGCTTTTCGGGGATGGAGGCGGTCGCCTACCAATCGGAACAAGCCGTCGGCGGACCGGGCACCTCGCCATCAGAAGCTACCGACTTCGTCTTCGCCTCAATGGCGGCTGGGCGGATGCTGGCCGAACAAGGCGACGCCGTGCGCGATGCTGCTCGCGCTGACCTGACCGAGATGTTCGCGCGCCACTATCGCGCTGGTGAGGGCGTGATGCTCGCCTGCAAAGCCTGGCTGGTGACCGCGCACCGCTGAGAGGCCGCGCAAGCTGACCATGCGGCGTGAGGGACAAGGGCTGGCGTAAGGGGCCAGCTCGCCTAGCCCGACCGAACTGCGGCCACATGCAACAAGTAGCGTGGTTCACTGTCGCGGCCACGCATGGCAAAGCGCTCGACTACGGCGCGAAGCTCACCAATCAACGCGGCTGCGTCCGCACTCGTCAGGCCCATTTCGAGCCAGAACTCGATCTTCGAGCTGGCCGTGCTCGGGTCTTTGACAAGGCGCATCCGGGGGTGGCCCTCTTCATGGGTGAAATTGACGCCTTGGACCGACCGGGCCTGGCTCCGGTCCAGCGCGTCGCGCAGCTGCCGTGTCATGTCAGTGCCCGGCAATCTGGCCAGCAGTTCAGATGGCACAAAAAAGCTTCTGGCTGCGGCGCGGTAGTATTTTAGCGCACGGCCCGCTCGGGGTTGTTCGCGGGCAATGTGTACCAGCCCAAGTTTCTGGCACTTGGCGAGATGATAATTCAACAGGCTGAGCGGCAGTTGGACGATCCCCGCCAGCCTTGATGCAGTCATTTCCTCACCGATCAGCGTCTGGACAATCTTTGCCTGGACCGGCGAGGCAAAGGCGGCGGCGGCCGGATCGGCGATATTGATCTGCTCCTGCATCCCTTTGCTCCCGCGCCGCTACGCTTGCTTCAATCCTGCTTCAATATCACCTCTTTTACTTGAAGCTGTGGGTTGGCAAGCGTGAATCTCGAGCCAATGGAGGAAGCACCCATGCCGATGAAACGATCGAACGCCATCATGCTTATGGCCACCGCCGCGCTTTGCCCGATCAGCAGCGCGGCGACGGCACGGCAACCAGCGAAGGAAAGCGCACCAATGACCTTGCAGCAATGCGTCGCTAACGAAGCGATGAAAAGCGGCTTTTCGGGTGTGGTCTCGGTATCACGGCCAAGTGGTGCGAGAGCTTACGCCTTTGGCGTGATGGGCGGGAAGGGGAGTGCGAAGATGCTGCCCAACGCACAGTTTAACCTTGGTTCTGCCAGCAAAATGTGGACCGCCGTGGCGGTCGCGCAGCTCGTCGATGCCGGCAAAGTCAGCCTTGATGATGGCATTGGCAAACACATCAGGGGCCTGACGCCCGAGGCAGCGGCGGTCACGGTGCGGCAGCTGCTCACGCACAGCGGCGGGCTCGGCAATTTTTTCACACCTGATAATCTGGACCTGTTCAAACGGGCGCGCACCCTGGCGGAGTTAAAGCCGCTGATCGTCTCAGAAAGGCCCACGTTCACGCCCGGTTCGCGGTCGGAATACTCCAATTCGGGCTTCCTGCTGCTCGGCCTGATGATCGAGCAGGCTTCGGGGAAAGACTATGGTGCCTATCTTCAGGACCATATTTTCAAGCCTGCCGCAATCACAGGTTCGGGAGTTTTGCCTGCCAGCCCAAAGCTTCGCGCGCTGGGCATGACGAATCTTCCGGAACTGGATGACATGCCTGACGGCCCGATGATGGGGCCGCCCCCAGGTGCGCCGCCCGGACCGCCGCCCGGCGGTCCAATGGGACCGATGATGCCTCCACCGGGTGCGCAGCCCGGGCCTCCGCCGGGTGGTCCGATGGGGCCGATGATGCCGCCGCCGGGACCGCTGCGTCTCTCTGATGAGGCGGCTTTGGTGGGAACATCAGCCGGTGGCAGCTTCAGCACACCGTCCGACATGCAGCGCTTTTTTGCCGCCTTGCTCGCGGGAAAGCTAACCAGCGCGAAAATGCGTGAGATGCTGACGACGCCGCAGTTTGAGCTGCTGCCAGCCAAGGGGCCGCTGCCAGCAGTCTCTTACGGGATGGGTTTCGTGCTGAGCAACTATAAGGGACGTGGCTCGATCGGCCATAATGGTGGCGCGCCGGGGGTAAATGTGGCGACGGCGGCCTTTCCGAAGGACCAGGTGACAGCCGTGGTGATGACCAACCGCGATCCCCTCGCCGCTGATCTGATGCTGCGAAAGGTCGAGGCGATGCTGTTTGATGGCAGCTGTCGCTAATTGAACCGCCGGCACCCAATTCCAAATAGGCAGCCGCGCTAGGCAGCGAAAGCGAGTTCGGTTGCCTGCTTGATCGCCTGCTTGGCATCGAGCTCCGCTGCCTCAAAGGCGCCGCCGATCAGCGAAGCGTTGGCGCCTTTCGCGACCAGCTCGTCATGCAGCGTGCGCGCGGGTAGCTGGCCCGCGCAGATGATGATCGTATCGACCTCAAGCAGCTTGGGTTCGCCCTCGATCGAAAGGTGCAGGCCAGCATCATCGATGCGGTCATATTCGACCCCGGCGACCATTTTGACCCCGCGCCGCTGAAGCGTCAGCCGGTGGGTCCATCCGGTTGTCCGGCCAAGCCCCTTGCCAACCGCGCTGGTCTTGCGCTGGAGCAACCACACCTCGCGCCCGTTCGACTGGACCACGGGTGTGACACCGGTAACGCCGCCGCGTGGATGGTTCTTGAAGTCGATGCCCCATTCCTTGGCAAAGACTTCGACATCGAGCGCGCCAGAGGGGCCATCATGGGTGATGAATTCGGCGACATCGAAGCCGATGCCGCCTGCGCCCATAATTGCTACCCGTTGGCCGACGCTTGCCGTCCCGCGGAGCACGTCAATGTAGCGCACCACCTTGGCATGATTGATGCCGGGGACCTCCGGAATGCGCG
>JBJTTE010000140.1:0-3025 GCA_046080005.1 Erythrobacter sp. | reverse complement strand
TCTCAGCCCGTGACTGCGCGTGTCTTGAAAATGGGAGATGCTGAAATGCCGATTAGCTACCTGATGGTTGGAACCAACGATCTGGCGCGTGCTCGCACCTTCTATGATGCGGTGATGCCTTTCGTCGGCGGCGAACTGGATGCAGTCTTCGAGGGAATGACATTCTCCTACAAATTTGCCGACGGTTCGCACGTATGGATTGCGCTACCCTATAATCGAGAGCCTGCCGCGCCTGCCAATGGCTCAATGCCCGGCTTCTCTTGCGGGGATGAGGCGGCAGTCATTGCCGCACACGCAGCCGCCTTGGCAAACGGTGGAACCAACGAGGGTGACCCCGGTCCTCGCCCACTATATGGTCCCCACCTATTCGTGGCCTATGTGCGTGACCCTGATGGCAACAAGATGAGCTTTATCTACGAACGCAAGGCGGCCGAGTAACCGCGGCAGGGCTGAGGCATAATCACCGGAAGGTTCGCAATCTGGTGCTTACCATGGGAGCCTTTGGCCACTCCGCCCGCGCTGGTTCTGCGCCCACCTGCCCCTTCCACCTCCACTCCAAATCGCATATCGCACCCGCGATGCCGAAGATCTGTCTCACCGCCCTTACCGCCGCGCTCGCGCTTGGCCTTAGTGCCTGTGCTCGGCCCGAGGCTACCGCGCCCCTGGGGGAGGGGACTGCAACAGCAACCACCATTGCCGTGACCGAGAACGCCTGGACGCTCGATGCGGCGGGTTCGCGGCTCTCCTATGTCAGCATCAAGGCGGGCGAGGTGGCTGAAAACAACCGGTTTGACCGGATGAGCGGGACGGTCGGTCTGGACGGCACAGCGAGCCTCGAAATAGATCTTGCCTCGGTCAACACCGGGGTCGAAATCCGCAACAAACGAATGCGCGATATTTTCTTCGGCGTCGCGGAAAACCCCAAGGCGACCGTAACGGCCAAGCTCGATCCGGCGGCCTTTGCGGGCCTCGCGGTGGGCCAGTCATTGACCCGGCCCCTGAAGGCAAGCGTGACGATCAAGGGCGCATCGAGCGATATCGCGACCGAGGTGCTGGTGACCCGCGTGGCCGAAGACCGCGTGCTGGTGGTGCCGACCGCGCCGGTGATAGTCTCGACCGACATGTTCGGCCTGACCGACGAACTGGGCGAACTGCGCGCCCTCGCCGAGCTGCCTTCCATCGCCCCGGCGGTGCCGGTCACCTTCACTATGTCATTCAAGCGCAGCTAAAAAGGCGCCTTTTTTTTCAAGTCGATTGCGCTGGATCAATGCGATCCGGCGGGCAGCCTGGCATAGCCACCTATGCCGGGTGCGCGGCGAGCGAACCGATCCCACCGCTTCTCCGCCGCCCGGTTCCCCTTCACGAATTCTTGCGCGGTTGACGCCACGGCGTCCGTTTATGTGCGTTCAGCCTCCTCAAAAGCAGGCTTGAAACCGCTGCAAAACTCGGCTTGTGATCCGTGCCAACAGCCATTGGCAGGGGAGAGACAACGCCATGAAGACCGCAATCACCGAAATGTTCGGCATCGAGCACCCGATTATCCAGGGCGGGACGCACTATGTCGGCTTTGCCGAGATGGCGGCGGCGGTCTCCAATGCCGGCGGGCTCGGGATCATCACCGGCCTGACGCAAGGCACGCCCGAAAAGCTCGCCAATGAAATCGCGCGCTGCAAGGACTTGACCGACAAGCCCTTCGGCGTGAACCTTACCATCCTGCCGACGCTCACGCCGCCCGATTATCCGGGGCTGCTCAAGGCGGTGATCGACGGCGGGATAAAGGTGGTCGAGACCGCCGGGCGCAATCCGGTCGACCTGCTCCCGCCGCTCAAGGACGCCGGGATCAAGGTGATCCACAAGTGCACCTCAGTGCGCCACTCGCTCAAGGCGCAGGATATTGGCTGCGACGCGGTGAGTGTCGATGGGTTCGAATGCGGCGGGCATCCGGGCGAGGACGACGTGCCCAACTTCATCCTGCTACCGCGCGCCGCCGACGAGCTCGAAATCCCCTTCGTCTCGAGCGGCGGTATGGCCGATGGGCGCAGCCTTGTCGCCAGCCTCGCTATGGGGGCTGCGGGCATGAACATGGGCACGCGCTTCATCGCCACCAAGGAAGCCCCGGTGCACGAGAATGTGAAGCAGGCTATTGTTGCCGCATCCGAGCTCGACACCCGGCTTGTCATGCGTCCGCTCCGCAACACCGAGCGTGTGCTCAACAATGCCGCCGTCGAGCGCCTGCTGGTCAAGGAGAAGGAGCTGGGCGATACCATCACCATTCAGGATATTCTCCCCGAATTCGCCGGGGTCGATCCCAAGATCATGATGGACGGGGCGATGGATGAAGGCGCGTGGAGCTGCGGCATGGTCGCCGGACTGATCTATGACATCCCGACCTGCCAGGAGCTGATCGACCGGATCATGCTTCAGGCCGAGGAGATCATCGCCCGGATGCAGGCGATGGCCCGCGCCTGACGGAGCTATCGCTCGTTCTCTGATCGCTGCCAGACTTAGGTGCCTCTCCGTATATAATGACACCGCGTTCTGCGGCATAACGTGCTGTGCGTCGCACCAGTTCTGGAGGGGATCGGTGCGCGTTTGCTATTGAGGGCTTCGGAGCGGTTGCGGGATCTTCCCTCCGAGCAATTGGACGGGTTGCGACGATGACTTTTTCAGCAGACTTGCTGGGGCTCGGCAGTATGATTGCGCTTGCCGTAATCGGCGCATGGGCGCTGGGACGCTGGCAGGGCGGCCTTGGAGCGGCAGACATGCGGAACGGGGCGATGGATGCCCGGATTGAGCGGGACCACCGCTCGCCTGGGATGACGCCGGGCCTCGATCCATCTGCGCCTGCGCGCCAGCACGATACCCGCGCCGAGCGGCAGGAGGCGCTCGCGGAGCCCGGATCGCTCGCGGCGCTTCACGCCGAGATCACCGCCTACCGGAAGGCCGAGAAAATATTGACCCGCGCGGATGGTGAGGCGGCTTGGCTTATGTCTGCGGACTGTAGCGCGACGATCAAGGTGAGAGT
>JBJTTE010000139.1:0-3066 GCA_046080005.1 Erythrobacter sp. | reverse complement strand
CCAGAAGGCGGTGATCGAGGCGACGACGATCCGCCAGGTGCTGCCGAAGACGCTCTCGTAGGTGCCTTGGCAGATCGCGCCGCCGGTGATCGCTGGATCGAGCGAGGCGGTGACCGGGCGCGGCCCGCCGAAGCCGCTCGCCGCGCACTCCCAGCCGGGGAACGGGGGGAGAGCAGTGACGACGAAGGACATGAAGGCGAGGAACACCATCGCCGCCGTGCCGACCCAGATCACCCGCCGCGCGCGGGCGAAACCGTAGATCTCGGTCAGCACGTCGCCGATCACGTAGCCGAGCGGGAAGAACAGGATGCCTGCGCCGTAGATGAAGGTGCCGTCAGGCGCGGGCCACAGGCCCTCGGGCCAGAACGGCACGTCGACATAGGTGAGCTTCGCCGCGCCGATGATGTTCGAGAGCAGCAGGATCGCCACGAAGGCCGCCATCACGAGATCGTAGAAGCGGAAGGTGACCGGCGGCCGGCTGGTGGCGATGATCCCGTCACCGGGATCGCGGTCGAAACCTGCGGCGGGATCGGCTGGGGCGGTGTTTTCCATCGCCAAACCGGTTAGCGCGATTCCCTTGGGGCGGAAAGGGCGCTAATGGCGGGGCCGGCGCGCGCCCGTAGCTCATCTGGATAGAGCGCGAGACTTCTAATCTTGAGGCAGCAGGTTCGAGTCCTGCCGGGCGCGCCACTTCAAGTCTTTTCTCCTCGGTGAGAAATATGGGTAGCCAAAAAATTAGCCGAGGGCGGTAGCCAATTCCCCATGCGCTCCATCGCCAATTCTGCCATACGCGCCTGTTCCGCATCGCGGGTATAGCGCGCCACTTCATTGTCGCTGGTGTGCCCCGTGATCGACTTTATGAGCTGGTTGGACAGGCCCATTTCAGCCATGCGCCGGGACGCGGCCTTGCGCAGCCCGTGCATCGAATAGCCCTTCAATCCAGCGGCGGCACATTGCTCGGCAAACCAGTTCCCGAAGCTCTCCTTCGTGCGCGGCGCACCCCGATTGCTGACGATAAAGGCAAGGTGCCCCGTGGGCGTGGCGGCAATACTCTCGCGCAGCCGGGGGTGCAGCGGGATCGTCATGTCCTTGCCCGTCTTGAGTTGCTTCACCGCAATCTTGCCGTCCTTGACGTGCTGCGGCCCCATCAGACACACGTCCGAACGCCGTTGCGCCGTGTAGAGCGCCAGATCGAAGGCGAGGCGGGCGGGCGTCCCCACGGGGTGCCTGGCCTCATAGGCGGCAATCTGTTCCTCCTGCCATGTCTTGAACCCGCCCTTGGGGGTCTGTAGCGAATTGATGACGCGCGCCGGATTGTCCGTGCGCCAGCCCAGCACAATCGCTAGATCGAATAGCTGGCCGAGGCGCTTCTTGAGGTTGTTCGCCGCCGAGGGGGTGGCCTGCATCTGCTGCATTATCGCATCGACATGGCGCGCGGTCATGGTGGCTACGCGGCGGCTGCCATACTTGGCACGGAACCGCTCCAGTTCCCCGCGATACGAGCGCTGCGTTCCGGGCCGTCGCTTGAGGAAACTTGCCGAGCGATAGAAGCGGGCGATCAGGTCATCCCAAGAGCCTGCAACCATGCGATCCGCGCCTGTCTGAATGCGGCCCTCGCGTTCCCACGTGCGGTATTCCTGGGTAAACTCTGGCGTCCCCGGCTCGGCCTGCGCATAGCGTGTTGCCCAGCCCGTGCGCCTGAAGCGGATGCGCTGCTTGCCGTGGCGATCCGTGAAGGCGCTGCAATAACGGGGCAGGGTGGCATTCATTCGAGGTCTGCCCATTCGTTATCGTTCCCTACCCGACTCTGTGACGGGGCGGGTATAATCACGATTTTGCCTTCGCGGTCTATCTCGATGCGCTCGATGGCTTGCCCCGCTGACACAATGCCAGCGACTGCGCGCTTCAAATCGGCCTGTGTAAAGCGGGCTTGTGCTGTCACCACCCCCTCCATCGCGCGCTAGTCATGGCGGTTTGGCCTGCGATTAACGATCAGCCCGAACACGAACGGAGCGAGGGGAACCTGAACGCGCATCAGCTCGCAACAGTTCCAGAACACGGCGGCACACCAGCCCCAAGGGGTATAGCGCCAGAAGGGCCAAAGTGGGAAGATCACTGGTCGCCCTCCTGCATTGTGGCGCGGGTTTCTTCGTTCGCCATCACAATCCCCTCAGCCATTGCCACACCCCGCGCCGGTGCTGCTGCATGGGCAAGAGCCTGCCATGAACGTGTGGGGCATTGCCCAGCTTGTCGGCGCTTGGGCGGTATTGATGCGGGCGGCTGTTGCCTTGTTTTGTGATGGTCGCCATCATCTTCTCCTATCTCTGCCCGGTGTCAGCGGGCGGGGTGCGGGTCATGAGATCAGCCTCCCGGCCTTGTCGTATCGAGGGGCGACCCCGCAATTGGCGCGATAAAGCGTGTCGGCTTCATGCCATGCAATATGCCGACCTTGCGCATCGACGTTGGCACTAGCGCCCCCAGGCTTTCCCGGCTCATACCAGCCAGTTTCAATCTCTTTCGCAGTGTGGCCTTCGTAGCCATCAAACGCGCCGATTTCAGACGCGCCGCAAGCTTCGCAGTGATAAGGCCCGCATTGCTGGTTGCCTACGCCCACATCGACGAAATCAGCGCAGCACATAGCACTGTAGTATGGGCACCGTTTTTTCGGTTCTAGGTCGCCATAAGCATAGCCGCCGCTCACAGCCCCGCACTCCCCCACATAGCCAGCCAGATGAAGGCGAACGGCAGGATCATGCAGGCACCCTCGCGCCATGTGCTGCGGCGAAAATCTTGCACGGCATAGCCCAGCAAAGACGGACGCTCGGGGCGGTGATAGCGGATCAGAAGGGCGGTCATAAGCGCACCTCGCAGGGGCCAAGCTTGCGCACAGCCGCAAGCGTCAAGGCGATAGGGGTGTGCTGTTGAGTCATGCGGCCCTCCGCTTCAGGGCTTCGCGCATCGCATCGAAGGCGCGGTCGATCGCTTCGGGCTCGTCATGGCCGTCGCGTGCAGCGAACCATTCTGCTTCGACCTGGCCGAGCTCAGGCAGCGTCGCGCAGCCGTCGA
>JBJTTE010000138.1:0-5702 GCA_046080005.1 Erythrobacter sp. | reverse complement strand
CGAGGGTCGCCAGCGCTTCGCCTTCGATGTCTTCCGCGATGATCAGCAGCGGACGGCCGGACTGCACAACAGCTTCGAGGATCGGCAGTATCGACTGCAGGTTCGACAGCTTCTTCTCGTGGATCAGGATATAGGGGTTATCCAGTTCGACGGTCATCTTGTCGGGGTTGGTGATGAAGTAGGGCGACAGGTAGCCGCGGTCGAACTGCATGCCTTCGACCACATCGAGTTCGAATTCGAGGCCCTTGGCTTCTTCAACCGTGATCACGCCTTCCTTGCCGACCTTGTCCATCGCCTCGGCGATCTTCTGACCGACTTCGATGTCACCATTGGCCGAGATGATGCCGACCTGAGCAATTTCTTCCGAGCCCGAAACGTCCTTCGAACGACCCTTGAGGTTGTCGACCACGGTGGTGACGGCAAGGTCGATGCCGCGCTTGAGGTCCATCGGGTTCATGCCGGCGGCGACCGACTTCATGCCTTCCGTCACGATCGCCTGAGCGAGCACGGTCGCGGTGGTGGTGCCATCGCCCGCGCTGTCATTGGCCTTGCTGGCGACTTCGCGCAGCATCTGCGCGCCCATGTTTTCGTACTTGTCCTTGAGCTCGATTTCCTTGGCGACGGTCACACCATCCTTGGTGATGCGCGGCGCGCCGAAGCTCTTGTCGATGACGACGTTGCGGCCCTTGGGGCCGAGGGTCACCTTGACAGCATTGGCGAGGATGTCGACGCCGCGCAGAATGCCTTCGCGGGCTTCGCGGCCGAACTTTACGTCCTTGGCAGCCATGATTGTTTCTCCTGAGAATAAGTTATGGATTGAAAGCGGGGGGTGTCAGTCGGCTCAGCCAACAATACCCATGATGTCGCTTTCCTTCATGATCAGCAGGTCTTCGCCGCCAATCTTGACTTCGGTGCCCGACCACTTGCCGAACAGCACGCGGTCGCCGACCTTCACGTCGAGCGGGATGCGATCGCCGTCATCGTCACGGTTGCCCTCGCCCACGGCGATGATTTCCCCTTCGCTTGGCTTTTCCTGAGCGCTGTCGGGGATGATAATGCCGCCAGCAGTCTTCTGGTCGGCTTCGATGCGACGGACCAAAACGCGGTCGTGCAGCGGACGAAATGCCATTGGTATGACCTTTCCTTTAAGGAGTGAGTGTGCTTGGCACTCCCCTCTCGAGAGTGCCTGCGGCGCGCAGATGGTTGTGCGCCGCATCTAAGTCAAGCCGCAACGCCGAGAAAAATGGGCGACCTAATCGTTCGGCTCTGATAAACATGAGTCGGGATCATGTTCTGGCCGCTCCTAACGGGGCACAGGGAGGCGTATATGGCCGAGGAGAAGACCCCGCCGGATTGGGCGGCTGACGTAAAGCGTTACGTGCCCGATGCCGATGATGCGGTGATCCGCAAGATCGTGAACTATTGCGGGATCGCGCTCAGATCGCGCGACGCATCAATGGTGTCGTTCAGCGACAAGACCGAGACGGATCGGGTCCGCGAAAACTACTGCAAGAAGAAGCTGGGTCTGGAAGATCCCGATGAAGTGCTCGACGCGGCGATTGCCAAGGTCGGGCAGCGGATGAGCGACACCAAGTTTCGCAACCGCGTGACCGTCTATTACCTTCTCGCCGAGGATTTCGGAAAGCTCAGCCTGTTCGGTGGCGGGAGCGCCGGAGCCGCCGCCGGAGCCGCAGCAGCGACTGCGACGATTGTGCCTTTGGCCGGAGCGGCGGCAGCCGGGTCCGCAGCAGCCGAACCAACGGTTGCGTCGGCACCAGCAGCATCTGATGCGGATACGAGCACGCCTGCTGCACCAGCCGCTTCCGCCACTCCGGCTGCACCGGCAACCTCCGCGGCTGTCGCGCCGCAAGCTTTCGCTGGCGCCACGGGTGGAGGGGTACACGCCGGAGCCGCGGGGGGCGGGGTAGGTGCTGGAGCGGGCGATTTGGGCGGTTTGGCTGGCGCTGTCTTTGCGGGCGCGGCGACGATCATGCTCGTTTCCGCGATTGCCGGGAGCTTTATTGCCGGGCGTTTCGACACTGAAGTCCCAGCGCCTGTTGCGCCAGCTGCCCCGCCGCCGCCAGCCGCCGAGCCCGCACCCCCACCGCCGCCGCCGGAAGGCGCTGGCGTCAGCTCTGAAGTCGTCGAAGGTCGGCCCAAGGCCTCGGTCTTTTTCGCGGTTGGGAAGAACGACATAGCGGAGGGCTTCTCCGCTGCTGTTGCTCCGATCAAGGCTTGGCTTGACGCCAATCCAACGGATCGCGCGCAATTGAGCGGTTTTACCGATCCCACCGGCAACGCTGCTGCAAATGCCGAGCTAGCCAAAAGGCGTGCGCAAGCCGTTGCCGCGGCGCTCGCTGCCGAAGGTGTTGCTGCCGAGCGAATTGACTTGGTCAAGCCAGAGGACAGCTCGGACGAGCAGGTTGACCTTGCCGGTGCCCGGCGGGTGGAAATCACAGTCACGCCCGGCTAAACACGCGTGCTGAGACTTCCGCAGGATTTGCGGGGTGACGCTGCGTGCGTCGCCCCGATCTCCCTATTTGTGCGAGCACCCGTGACGACTCCCCCGCCCAAGCTTCCACCCAGGCTCGCCAGCTTCAATGACGAAATCAATGTCGCGCATGAAGCGTGGCTCTGGCTGAAGACCAATCTTGCCTATCTGACCGGTGCCGTGGCGGTGCTGGTGATCGGGGTGATCCTTGCCCGGTGGCTGTCGCATTTGGCCGACCGCGCCTTGACCAGTTCCGGCCGGATCGACCCGACCGTTGCCAAGTTCCTCAGCAATATCATTAAGTACGCACTGTGGGCGGTGGTAGCGATTACCGTGCTGACCCAGTTCGGGGTGCAAACCACCAGCATCATTGCCGCCTTGGGCGGTCTTGCGCTCGCAGTTGGCCTTGCGCTCCAGGGCACGCTCAGCAATGTCGCAGCGGGCGTGATGATCCTCATCCAGCGCCCTTTCCGGGTGGGGGAGTATATCGTCGCGGGCACAGTCGCCGGCACGGTGCAGGCGATCGGTCTCTTCACCACCGAAGTGCTGCAGCTCGATGGGCTCTATGTGATGGTTCCCAATAACGAGCTTTGGAACAAGGCGGTGGTCAACCATTCGCGGATGCCGACGCGGCGGTTCGAGCTGCTGGTGACGATCGGCTATGACGATGATCTCGGCGCGGCGCGGGCGGCGATGCTCGATCTGGCAAAGGCCGACCCGCGTGTCTTGCCCGAGCCTGAGCCGACCGCCTTTGTCGCGGGGCTGACTGATGCCGGCGCGCGCGTCGGGGTGCGCGCGTGGTGCGAGACCGGCGACTACCTCGCGCTCTCGTGGGCGATGAACGAGGGTGTGAAGCTGAAATTCGATGCGCTTGGCGTCACTATCGCCACCAGCGTTCCGGTCCCGACTGCGCCGCGTTAGGCGTAGCGAGTCAGCCCCAAAGCATCGCGCCGCGACCAGCGCCACAGCAGGCCAGCCGCCGCGAAGAAGAGGCCGGCGGCAAGGCCGATCCACACGCCCGTCCCCTCAAGCGGAGTAAAGAACCCGAGGCCGATCGACAGACCCAAGCCTGGCACCCAGTAGCTGAAGATCGCGATCCACATCGGCACGCGGGTGTCCTGCAGCCCACGCAAGGCTCCCGCACCCACTGCCTGGACTCCGTCGGCCAGCTGGAAGATCGCTGCCCACATCAGATATTGCAGCGCAAAGCTGACCAGCGCCGCATTGGCGGGAGCATCAGGATCGACATAGACGCGCAGCAGCAAGGTAGGGATCAGCAGCATGGCGAGCGCGGTGGTGCTCATGAACCCCGCGCCGATCGCCAGCGCGACCCAGCCGGCGCGCCCCGCCGCGACCCGGTCGCCCGCGCCGTGGTGGAAGCCGACGCGGATCGTTGTTGCCTGCGCGGTGCCGAACGGGATCTGGAAGGCTAGCGCGGCAAGGTTGAGTGCCAGCGTATGCGCGGCCAGCTCGGTCTCGCCAAAGCGGCCCATCAAAAGCGCTGCTGCGCTGAACAAGCCTGCTTCGGCGAGCACGGTCAGCGCGATCGGGGTCCCGATCATCATGATGTCCTTGAGCCGCGCCCATTCCGGCCGCCACCAGCGTCCGAAAATGCGGTAGCGTCGCAGGGTAGGGTCCGAAAGACTGACCACAACATAGGCCGCGAGCATCGCCAGCGCGGTAATCACACTCGACAAGGCTGAGCCCAGCAGGCCGAGCGCGGGCAGGCCCAGGTTCCCGAACACCAGCACCCAGTTGCCGAGCACGTTGGTGGCGAGCGCCAGCAGCGTGATCGCGGTCGCATAGCCCGGCTTGCCGAGCGCCGCCACGAAGATGCGGAACACGCCTGCCATGATCATCGGGATCATCGCGAAGGCGAGCACAAACAGAAAATCGCCGGCCAAAGCGGCGATGGGCGCACTCTGCCCACTCGCCAAGAGCAGCGGCTCACCGGTGAAGGCGATGCCCATGCCGACGAGCCCGAACGCAACCGACACCCACATGCCCATCCGCACGGTGCGGCGGATATCGCGCACGGAATGGAGCTTGCGACCGCGCTCAGCCGCGATCAGCGGAGCGCAGGCTCCAACCAGTCCGGTCATCGCCCATAGGGTGAGCCCGAAGATGGCGATGGCCAGGCTCGACGCCGCCAGCGGCTGATCGCCAAGCCGGGCGATGAAGATCACGTCGACCGCATGGATCAGCATTTGCAGCAGGTTTGTCGCGGCGAGTGGCAACGCCAACGCCAGCGTTGCGCGCAGTTCCTGCCCCCAACCGGGCGTATCAAGAGTGATGGTCTGATGCATGACTGCCTGTTCACCCGCCCTGCGGCGAGCCGGGTCGGATAGGCGCACGCGCGATTCGATGGAAGGGCAAATGCCCGCCCCGAATCAAGAAGGCGGCGCCATCGCTGGCGCCGCCCTTTTTGTCGCGAGTAGCATGCGGGCGCCGCAGCGCCCCGCGCGCTTACTTGATTTCGACGGTGCCGCCGGCTTCTTCGATCTTCTTCTTGATCTCTTCGGCTTCAGCCTTGTTGATGCCTTCCTTGATCGCCTTCGGAGCCGATTCCACGAGGGTCTTGGCTTCGGTCAGGCCGAGCTGGGTGATCGCGCGGACTTCCTTGATGACCTGGATCTTCTTCCCGCCGTCGCCGGTCAGGATGACGTCGAATTCGGTCTGCTCTTCAACAGCTTCGGCAGCCGCCGCCGGGGCAGCAGCCACGGCAACAGCAGCAGCGGCGCTCACGCCCCACGCTTCTTCAAGCGCCTTGGCGAGTTCGGCAGCTTCGAGCACGGTCAGCTTCGAAAGTTCTTCAACAAGCTTGGCAATATCGGCCATGATGGTTCACTCCAAATTTGTGGCGGGGCACCAGAACCACTCTGACTGCCCCAACAGATTGTTTCGTCTGGCGAAAAATGTCTCTTAGGCTGCCTTGTCCGCATAGGCGGTGAAAACACGGGCGACCTTGGCAGCGGGCGCGGTAACGACCTGGGCGATCTTGGTCGCCGGGGCGTTGACCAGTCCGATGAGCTTGGCGCGCAACTCGTCAAGGCTCGGCATCGAGGCAAGCGCCTTGATCCCGGCTTCGTCGAGCACGACCGCACCCATCGACCCGCCGACGATTTCGAGCTTGTCGTTCGACTTGGCGAAATCGACAGCGGCCTTGGCAGCCGCGACCGGGTCAGTCGACCAGGCCAGCCCGACCGGGCCG
>JBJTTE010000137.1:0-5084 GCA_046080005.1 Erythrobacter sp. | reverse complement strand
GACATTATATCATCGTTCAAGTGAGATTCATTATGGCAACATCACTCCCGCAGGTCGAGAGCGAATCGCCATGGCATCGCCTTGGCATCGGCCTGTCGCTGTTGTGCCTGGTGCATTGTCTCGCGCTGCCCTTGCTCGTGGCGAGCCTGCCGCTGGTGGCGCTTGACGCGCTGCCCGAGGCTCTGCGCGAAAATGAGTGGTTCCATGCCGCGCTGATCGTGCCGGTGGTGCTGGTGAGCGGTCCGGTGCTGCTGCGCGGTCACCCTGGCGGGCTGCGGACAGGCTTGGTCTTGGCGGGCTTTGCCGCGCTGATTGGCGCCCTGTTCGTCGACAGCGAAGCGGGCGAAAAGATCATGACAGTCTGTGGCGCAGCGTTGCTAATGAGCGCGCATGTCGCAAGGTTGCGGGCCGTCCATCGACACAGCTGACCGCTGACACCATCTGCGCCGGCAGTGCAGGCGGTGGATGGACTTTGCCCGCGATGTGATATAGCTCTCACGGCATGGTTTTGCGCCGATCCGCTTCGCGTTTCCTTTTCGCGCCCCTCTCGCTCGCCGCCCTCTCGCTTGCGGCGCCGCTTGCGGCTTGCGACCTTGATGGGCTGCCCGGCACAATGCTCCGGCTGAATCCCTTCGCGCGCTATCAGCCCGGCAAGGGACCGGTGATCCAACCCGACCAACCCGCGCCGACAGCGCTTCCGGCCGAACCGGTCGCCCCGCAGCGCGATGGCAATCCAGCCGGAAACGACCGCGCCCAGAAGAGCCGGCTCATGGGGTCGGATAGCGACACGGGAGCGAGCCTTATCTCCGCTAGCGATCAGGCGCTCTTCAGATAGCCCTATGGAATTGACAGTCCGTGACCTCGGCAAGGCCTATGCCGGCCGGACGGTCCTTTCGGATGTAAGCTTTACCGCCGCACCGGGCGAACGGCTGCTGCTTTTGGGTCCTTCGGGATCGGGCAAGTCGACCCTGCTCAATTGCCTGTGCGGCTTGCAGCGCCCCGATACTGGCGCGGTGATGCTGGGGGCGGAGACAATCGCCTCTGCACAGTCAACCGCCCAGGCCGATGCCTTGCGGCGGCGTCATTTCGGCATCGTGTTCCAGACCCTCCGGCTGGTTTCGGCGCTCAATGTTCGTGCCAACCTCGCGCTCGCCCAGAAGCTCCAGAACGGCACCAGTGATGCACGCGCGATTGACCGCGTGCTCGAACGTCTGGGCATCGCCGACAAGGCCGATGCCCGCCCGCACGAGCTGAGCCAGGGCGAAGCGCAGCGCGCCGCCATCGCCCGCGCGGCAGTCGTCCAGCCCGCCGTCCTCGTCGCCGACGAGCCGACCTCGGCGCTCGATCATGACAATGCCGCCGCGGTCGCCGCGCTGCTGACCGAGCTTGCCGAAGAAACCGGCGCCACCTTGATCATCGCCACCCATGATGATCGCCTGCGTCCGCATTTCGCGCGCACGCTGACGCTCGCCGAAGGGCGGCTGGCGGCATGATCAGCCTCGCGCTCGCCTACCTGCGCGACCGGCCGTTGACGACCGCGCTCAACGTGCTGCTGCTGGCGATTGCGGTGGCGATGCTGGTGCTGCTGCTGCAACTTGGCACTCAGGCAAGCGAGCGGTTTGACCGCGATGCGAAAGGCATTGATCTGGTCGTCGGAGCCAAGGGCTCGCCGCTGCAGCTGATCCTTTCAAGCGTATTCCACATCGATCAGCCGACCGGCAATATCCCCCTCAGCGCTCGCTCCTTGCTCGAGCGCGACCCGGCGGTGGCCAGCGTCGTGCCGCTCGCGTTCGGCGATAACTTTGATGGCTATCGCATTGTCGGCACCGATGCGGGGTTCAGCACGCTTTACGGCACGAAGGTGGTTCAAGGCCGCGCCTTTGCCGCGCCGATGGAGGCCGTGATCGGGGCCGAGGTGGCGCGCGCGACGGGCGCCAAGCTTGGGCAGAAATTCGTCGGCAGCCACGGCCTTGAGGCTGACGAGGAGGGCGAGCATGTCCACGAACAATCACCCTTTCAGGTGGTCGGTATCCTTGCGCCCACGGGCGGAGTGGCCGACCGACTGATTCTCACCCCGGTTGAAAGCGTGTGGCAGGTCCACGGCATCGGTGAGCACGATCATGAGCACGAACATGAGCATGACGGCGAAGAGCATGAGCACGGCCAGAAAGAGGACGGCAAACACGCCCACGAAGAAGGGCACGAAGAAGGGCACGAAGAGGGGCACGAGCACGAAGAAGGGCACGAGCACGAGCACGCCGAGGACATGGCCGGTCAGGGCCCGCTTCAGGCGCAGACCGGCCCGGAAGGGCTGGAGCCTGAATATACCGCGCTGCTCGTCACCTATCGCAATGCCTCGGGTGCGCTGCGTCTGCCCGCAATGATCAACCGCCAGACGGCGCTTCAGTCAGCCGTCCCCGCGACCGAGACCGCGCGCCTGCTTGACCTGGTTGGGGCGAGCCTTGAGGGCATCCGCATTTTCGCGTGGCTGCTGGCGGCAACCGGCGGCCTTGCGATCCTCGTCGCATTGGTCGGCATGGTGCGCAGCCGCGAGGCTGACCTTGCGCTCCTGCGGGTGATGGGAGCGAGCCGCGCCCACGTGTTCAGCACCGTCATGCTTGAAGGCGTGATCACTGCGTTGGTTGGCGCTCTCGCCGGATGGGCGCTCGCGCATGCCCTGATCATGGCCGCGCGGGCAAGCTTCCCGACGCTGGCCGATCTTGGCCTTGTGCCGTGGCAGATACTCCCCGCCGAGCCGCTGCTGATCCTCGGGACAGTCGGCATCGGCGCGCTGGCGGCGCTGGTCCCGGCGCTGCGCGTCTACAACCTCGACCCGGCGAGCGTGCTGGCCCGCGCGGCCTAAGCATGATAATGAGCAACGCGAATGTCATGAGCTGGAAAGCCGCCCTCTTTGCTCTCGCCGCGATTGGCGGCATCGGCTTCGGCGTCGCCATCAATGCTGCCCTGTTGCAGACCGATGCAGCGGCAAAGCCTGTCTTGCGCGTCGCCCTGTCAGATTACGCCCAGCAGAAGGCCAAGGCCCCCGACTACAAGTCCGGGGGCGTGGTCGAGGACATCTGGAAGCCCGCTGCTACGCCCAAGGGCGGAACCTCATGGACAGTGCTCGAAAGCACGGGTGAGACCACCCGCACGGACACCAAGGGCTATATCGTTTCCAAGCCCAAGTTCACCCCGCAGGTGAAGGCGCTCGCGGGGAAGCGGATCACGGTTGCCGGATGGATGATGCCGCTCGCGGCGGGGACGAAGCAGAAGCATTTCGTGCTGCTCGGCTATCCGCCGGGCTGCCCGTTCCACTTCCACGCCGCGCCCAACCAATTCATCGAGGTCTATGCCGATACCGCATTCCCGACCAGCGAGACTCGCGTGTTTACTGTCAGCGGCGTGCTGGAGCTCACAGGGTATGACGAAAGCGGCATCTTCTACCGGATGAAGCAGGCACGCCCAGGCTGAGCAGGCACGGTGTGCGGGAGGAAGGCGGTTCAATCTCCGCAAGCCTGTCACCAAGCCGCTGCGCTCCTTTACTGTCCCGATCTCGCCTGATCGACCAAGCTGATCGCGCGTTCGGGGCAGGCATCAACGCACAGGCCGCAGGCGCGGCAGGCGTCGGCGCGCGGGGTATAGGCGACCTGCCGTCCGTGCGCGATTTGCTTGAGCCGGCTGATCCAGCCCAGTGTCGCGAAGTCCACATCATCCATGCGGCGAACCTCGAACACGCCAAACGGGCAGACCACCCCGCAATCGCGCTTGCCCTCGCAGCGGCGGAAATCGACGACGGGTTGCACCGTGCCTAGCGCGGCAGGACAACCCCTGCCGCGCAAGGACGGCGCGCGCCGTGAGCTTGCGGCCGTGCCCATCTGTCAGCTTCCCACCGGCGCGACGTCATAATGCCGGGCGTAGGCGTTTTCGATCGCCGGGATGATCTCGCGGACCTCGAAATAGGTGGTCCAGAACTTGCTCTCGCGCAGGCTCTCGACCACCGACTGGTAGCTGCCGAGCGCCTGGGTCTCCCACACCACAACGTCGGAGGCATGGGCGGAGAAAGCCTCGGCGTCGAAGAAGCGCATCCGCACATCGGGGTGCTGCTTGAGGATCGGCTCAATGTCAGAGCCGAGGAAGGCAAACCGCTCCGCTGGTGCCAAGGCGAGCCATTCGGCGGTGGTGCGGATCAGCATGAAGATCGTGTAGGTCGTTTTGTCGGCCATGTTTTCCTCCATGTGGTTTGTAAAAGATTAGCCAATACTCACAATCTCGATACTCGCATTTCTTGAGGGGGCCCTACCCATGTTGCGCGACACACCGCTGCGCCCGCGAAAGCGCCCCTCCCAGCAGCGGGCGACGGCGACGGTGGAGGCCATCCTTGAAGCTGCGGCTCGCATTCTCGAGGAGCAGGGACTCGGCGGATACAACACCAATGCGATTGCCGAGCGGGCCGGGGTATCGATCGGTTCGCTCTACCAATACTTCCCGAACAAGGACGCCTTGACCGCCGCGCTGATTGACCGCTCGTTGCGCGAGCAGCGCTTGCGTTTGGCGGAGGCGGCAGAGCAGAGCGCCGGGCTTGGGCTAGCTGAGGCGCTGGTGCTGTTCGTGCGTGCTGCCGCACGCCATCAGATGGCGCGGCCCACCTTGGAGCGCACGCTCGACTTTGCGGAAGGGCGGCTCACGGTTGAACCACTGGTGGCTGAAGCACGGCTCGGAATCTGGACCGAGGCGCGGGCCTTGCTCGAACGCCATGCGCACCTGCTGGTGGATGACAATCTCGATCAGACGACAGCGGATATGCTGACCATTGCAAGAGCGATGATCGACGATACCGCCGCGCGCGGGGAAACCGATGCCGAAGCGCTAGAGCGCCGTGTGGTGAGGGCGCTGCTTGGTTATCTGACGCAGGGTGATCTTGGCAAGAGCACCACTCTACCCCGCCGCATCGTCTGACATCGCCCGAGCATATAGGCCGCACGCACCCCTCATGCGGCCCAAGCGCGTTCCACTACTGCCGAAGACGTCAGATTGCCCTCTCAGGCATTTGCCGCGGCAAGGTAGAAGGGATTGTCCGACGAATA
>JBJTTE010000136.1:0-3569 GCA_046080005.1 Erythrobacter sp. | reverse complement strand
GCCGACGCCCACCCCAACCAGCGCATAGCCAAGGATAGCGAGCGTGATAGCCATCGGAAAAGCGCTGCCCATCATCAGCGTCGCCTGGGTCGCAAGCAAGGCACCGGCCGCCAGCACCACCAGCCCGCCAATGATCCACGGCACGCGCGCACCACCCTTGTCCGAGCCATGGCCCCACAGCGGGCGCCCCAGCTGCACGCCGTAGTGCCACGCCACCAGCCCTGCCGGGATCGCGGCAGCAAGCGAGAACTCGACCACCATCAGCCGGTTGAGCACCGCTGTGGTGAGCATCACCAGCGCGCCGATTGACGCCTGCACCAGTCCGATCCGGGCAATCCCGAGCCAGCCGAACCCGGCCTTGGCACGGGTCATCTGCGGCGAAGCCAGCGGCGCGTGCATCAGATATGCCCTCCCAATCCGAGCGCGGCGGCGAGCATCCCCAGCACATAGAGCGTCACACCCACGCTGTTGTACCACGGCGCATATCCCGCCGGATCGCGCAGCAGGCGCGGCATGGCGGCGAACTGCGCGGCGAGCACACCGGTAACGATGGCGGCCGACAGCATATAGCCCCACATTGCCAGCAGCGCGATCACCACAACCTGCGCCGCCGCCATTGTCACGCAGGCGAGCTTCGCCGCTGCGCTGACCCCGAGCACCACCGGCAGCGAGGTGAGGCCGGTCTGACGGTCGCCTTCGACCGCCTTGAAATCATTGAGCACCATGATCCCGTGCGCGCCCAGTGAATAGAGCACCAGCACGGCAATCACCTGCGCCGAGGGCATCGCACCGAGCATCACGGTTGCTCCGGTAAACCAGCTCAGCCCCTCATAGGTCAGCCCGCACACCAGCGGGCCGACCCAGCCATTGGCCTTGAAGCGCAGCGGCGGCGCGGAATAGGCCCAGGCAAAGCCAAGGCCAACCAGCGCGGCGATGAACACGATCGGGCCGAGCAGCCAGCCTACGCTCGCCGAAATCAGGCTGGCGATGATCGCGATGGCAAGGCCCCAGCGCCCCGGAATGCGGCCCGAAGGGATCGGGCGGTGTGGTTCATTGATGGCATCGACATGGCGATCAAACCAGTCGTTGACCGCCTGACTGGTGCCGCACACGAGCGGACCTGCAAGCATCACGCCGCCAGCGACAAACCACCAGCGCCCCTCCAGTCCCGCTTCGGAAGAGACCGCACCGCACATGAAGGCCCACATTGGTGGAAACCAGGTAATCGGTTTGAGGAGTTCGAGCACATCTTGCGGTCGCAGACGCGACGGCGGGGTGGGCATGGTGCGAGTCGAAGGTACCGCGTGCTCCATGGAAAGAAGCTATTCCTGACAAGACAGAGCGTCAAACTATTTTGACACTCTGTTTCCAAGAAATCGGCATTTCATCGTTCATAATCGGAAATTCGAATAGAGTCATGTCATCCCGGGACAAGGTAACAAACTTGACAGTAGGGAATTTGCGGCTTTTTCGAGTCGGCGCGGCGGACCCGTTTTGGAGCCCTTTAGACCCGCAATAGATCCCTGTTAGACCCCCGCCAGCCGGGGTTTGAGCAGACTTTGCACAGGCTTTGCGAAAGGTGGGGTGCAAAGCGCTGAAAACCCTACAGCTGCTCGCATTTAGTCGATGTCGCCGGTCAGATTTCCGAGACCGTAGCGGTGTAGTTTGGAATAGAGGCTCTGGCGCGAAAGACCGAGAATCTCCGCTGCCGATGCGCGATTGTCGGAGGTGTAAGTCAGCGCCGCCTCGATGCACAGGCGTTCGATCAGGTCGGTGCTTTCGCGCACGATATCCTTGAGGCTCATCCGGCCGACGAGCTCGGTCAACTGTTCAACCGAGCGCGGTGCATCTTGTGCGCCCGGTGGCAGATCGCGCAGCCTACGACCGATCGGGCGGATCAGGAACGCATAGTAGCCTTCCTCGCCCGAGGTACGAATGGCAGATAATTCAACCGGTTCGCCATCAACATCATGGCCGATCCGGAGCACCGTGGCGACATTGCGCGCCACGCCATGCTGGTCGATCTGGCCCTCGATCAGATCAAGGTCGATCCCCGGTCGCCCGATCGACTCCGACAGGTGGCGCCCGCGCAGTTGATCGACACTGGCCGCCTGAAGCATCTCGACGAAGGCAGCATTGGCGGTGATAATCTCGAGATTATTGTCGGCGACGACGAAGGCATCCGGCATCTCGTCAATCAGTGACAGCACTGGCGAGCTATCCATGTCCGGACGGTCCGTTGCGGGCACCAGGCGGGCCAGCAGATATTGGCCGCGGTCCTGGGTAAAGCCGCTGATCGACAGCAGCACTTCGCGGGCGCCGCGAGCGATACGGATGCGTCCCGGGCTGACTGTGGCCGATACCAGCGCCGCGCCAATCAGCGCCTGGACCGCATCATGTGAGTTTTTATCGATGAAACTCAGGAGCTTCTTGCCCGACAAGCCCATCGGCCTGGCGCCGACCAAGGCGTGGGCAGCCGGATTGGCCTCGCGGATCCGGAGCGTCGCCGCCTCGAGGATCATGACCGGCTCGCTCGAGCGTTCGAACAGCATCCGATAGCGCGCCTCGAGCTGGCGCATCCCGAGATAGTCTCGCTCGAGCGATTGCTGGACCTGCAGCAGGCGCTGCTGGAGCCTGCCCGCTTCGCGCAGATCACGCCCGAAGGCGATCCGGTGCTCGCCGCGGTTGACGCTGAGAACGGCGTAGCGGATCGGCACATCGCCATCGCTTGATGGGTGATTGACCTGGCGCCAGTGCTGCACTTCGCCGCGCCGGGCGGCGGCGAGCATCTCCATGATTTTGGGGCGACTTTCGTCGGTAACCGTCTCGATCCAGTTATGGCCCACCAACCCGGCAAACCCCGGATATTCGCGCGGGTCAAAGGCCGCATCGAGGATCGTTCCGGTATCGTCGAGCACCAGCGTGACATCGCCAGCGACCATCGCCAGCTTCATGGCCGCATCGGCATCGAGCGTGTTGAACAGCTCAGCCGCCTTGCCGAAGGGGTGCTTGCCCTCGATGCTATGTTTGCGGGTGAGCATGTCCTGCTGAACCTACCGCGCGTTCAGGCCGCGCGCGGCGGGGGACTTGACCAGACTATTTGCCAGTTCCAGCGCAGCGAGCGCGTCTGCGCCCGTCCCATCAGCCCCAACTTCCATCGCAATTGCAGGATCTTCGTTAATCATTCGCCCGCCGACAAGCACGATTATATCGGGATTGGCCGATGCTTTGCGCACCGCTTTTATGAGGTTCACAAGCGCCGAGCTAGGGCAATCACGGGCGAGGGTCAATCCTAGCAAGTCAAAGGGTTCGCTGGCCAGTCGATCGATCAATTCGCGTCGATCGGGCTTGACCAGCACCTCGCTGCGCCAGCCGTCGCGGGCGAAGACTTCCTCGATCATCAGCGTGCCGAAATTGTGGTGATCGCCGGGCATCGGCGAGAACAGCGCTCTGAAGGAAAGCACCGGTCCGGCAAGGCCGGCTGGCGCGCGCGCCGCGACTTCGCGCATGACTTCCTGGAGCCGCCACAAACCCATTGTTACATCGAGGAAATCGCACTCGTCGTTGTC